>NZ_JAVRHP010000060.1:0-20632 GCF_031846505.1 Autumnicola edwardsiae | reverse complement strand
TATACCTCACTGCTCCCCTACTCCAAAAGCCGCTATAAGATTTAGCGGATAGCCCGGCCGCGACCTTTTCTGGGAGCGGAAACGCCCAAATAAATATTTTCCCCAACTTCTATATTGCGCAACCAAGTTCAACGGCTTATCTTTGCTATTCTAATTGAAAAGCAAGACATGATTAAGGTAACTTTGCCAGACGGCAGTATCAAAGAATTTGAAACAGGCGCTACTCCAATGGATGTCGCGAACAGTATTAGTGCGGGATTGGCCAGAAACGTGATTTCGGCAAAATTTAACGACAAAATTGTGGAATCGTCTACGCCTTTGACTTCAGACGGCGCCCTTACCTTATATACATGGAATAACGATGAGGGAAAAAAAGCCTTCTGGCACTCGACTTCTCACGTGATGGCGCAGGCTATCGAGGAACTTTATCCAGGTTCTAAACTTACAATCGGGCCGGCTATCGAAAATGGCTTTTATTATGATGTGGATTTTGGGGAGCATAAGCTTTCTGAAAATGACTTTGGAAAAATTGAAAACAAGATGTTAGAGATTGCCCGCGGAAAGCACGATTTTAAGATGCGGGAAGTTTCCAAAGCTGACGCGCTGGACTATTATAAGAAGCAGAATAATCCATTTAAGGTAGAATTGATTGAAAATCTTGAAGACGGAACGATTACTTTTTGTGATCATGATACTTTTACCGATTTATGCCGCGGCGGACATATTCCGAATACCGGAATCATTAAAGCGGTAAAACTGATGAGTGTTGCCGGTGCGTATTGGCGTGGTGATGAAAAAAATCCGCAACTTACCAGGGTTTACGGTACTTCTTTCCCTAAACAGAAAGAGCTAAAGGAGTATCTGGAGCTTTTGGAAGAGGCAAAAAAGCGGGATCACCGTAAATTAGGACGGGAACTGGAACTTTTCACCTTCTCCCAGAAAGTTGGCCAGGGATTACCTTTATGGCTACCAAAAGGTGCTGCTTTGCGTGAACGTCTTGAGAATTTCCTGAAAAAAGCACAGAAAACTGCGGGATATGAGATGGTTGTGAGTCCGCATATTGGCCAGAAGGAACTTTATGTGACTTCCGGGCATTATGCAAAGTATGGGGAAGACAGTTTTCAACCGATAAAAACTCCGAATGAGGGAGAGGAATTTTTGCTGAAACCGATGAACTGTCCTCACCACTGCGAAATTTATAACGCCACTTCCTGGAGTTACCGCGATTTACCCAAGCGTTTTGCAGAATTTGGTACGGTTTACCGCTATGAGCAGAGCGGGGAGTTACACGGACTAACCCGTGTGCGCGGATTTACGCAAGATGATGCGCATATTTTCTGCACTCCCGATCAACTGGATGATGAATTTAAAAAAGTGATCGACCTTACCTTATATGTATTCGATTCTTTAGGCTTTGAAAATTTCACTGCCCAGGTTTCTTTAAGAGATCCTGAAAACAAGGAGAAGTATATTGGAAGTGATGATGTTTGGGATAAAGCTGAAAACGCTATTATTACAGCCGCGAAAGAAAAAGGCTTAAATTATGTAGTAGAAACGGGAGAAGCTGCATTTTACGGTCCAAAGCTGGATTTTATGGTTAAAGATGCGCTTGGCAGAAACTGGCAACTTGGCACTATTCAGGTAGATTATAATTTACCGGAACGATTTGACCTGACATATAAGGGAAGTGACAACGAAAGTCACCGCCCTGTCATGATCCACAGAGCGCCATTTGGAAGTATGGAGCGTTTTGTTGCTATTCTGCTGGAACACACCGGGGGGAACTTCCCGCTATGGTTAATGCCGGAACAGGCTATTATACTCTCACTCAGTGAGAAATATGAAAAATACTCACAAAAAGTTTTAACTTTGCTGGAAAATCACGAAATTCGCGCCCGTGTAGATAACCGAAACGAAACCATTGGCAAGAAGATTCGTGAAGCTGAAGTTGGGAAATATCCATATATGCTGATCGTAGGAGAACAGGAGGCGAATGATGGTACGGTTTCTGTACGTAGACACGGGGAAGGCGACATTGGCACCATGCCGGTAAAGGCCTTTGCTGAAATTGTAAATAACGAAATAAGAAAGACGCTTAAGGCGTTTGAAGTTTAACTAAAAATAGATTAGCCATAGCAATACGAAGAAAAAAATCGAAAAGGCCCAGTACAAGGAGAAAAGAAGACGAACACAGAATCAACGATAAAATCCGCGCTGAAAAAGTGAGGCTTGTTGGTGATAATGTGGAAATGGACGTTTACCCTATTAAGGAAGCCTTAGCAATCGCTGAAGAATTAGGTGTGGATTTGGTAGAGATATCACCAAATGCTGAACCGCCGGTTGTAAAAGCGATGGACTACAAGAAGTTTCTTTATGAACAGAAGAAACGAGAAAAGGTCATGAAAGCAAAGGCCACTAAAGTTGTAGTCAAAGAAATTCGATTCGGGCCAAACACCGATGATCATGATTATGAATTTAAGAAGCGTAATGCTGAAAAATTCCTGAAGGATGGTGCGAAATTAAAGGCTTTTGTATTCTTTAAAGGTCGGTCTATTGTTTTTAAAGATAAAGGTGAAATCCTGTTATTGAGATTGGCCACAGACCTTGAAGAGCTTGGGAAAGTTGAACAAATGCCAAAGCTTGAGGGTAAACGTATGACTATGTTTTTGTCTCCAAGAAAGACGAAATAATTTCCTCACCCGGAATTTCAAAAAAGAAATTCCGACCTCTCCAAAGGAGAGATGAAAGAAGAAATTTCTATTTGAAAAAGATTAAGAGAGTTTAATTATAAAAGAAGGACAGCATGCCTAAGATGAAAACAAAATCCAGTGCCAAGAAGCGTTTTAAGCTTACAGGTACCGGTAAAATTAAAAGAAAGCACGCGTTTAAAAGCCACATTCTAACAAAGAAGTCTAAAAAACGTAAGCTTGCCCTTACTCACAGTACTTTGGTACATGATGCAGATAAGGATAATGTTAAACTTCAATTACGTTTAAAGTAAACTGAAGCTCTTAACGGTTTAAACAATTTAAAAACCCTGGAGTTGGGCAACACTTCGACTGGGCTCAGTGTGACAGTTTGAAGTTTAAGTTAAAAGTGCCGGTTACCGGCCGCCTGCTACAAAAACAATTAAAATATGCCAAGATCAGTAAATTCAGTTGCGAAGAGAGCCAGAAGAAAAAAGGTTCTTAAACAAGCAAAAGGTTACTTTGGACGTCGTAAAAACGTTTGGACAGTAGCAAAAAATGCGGTAGATAAAGCGATGCTTTATGCATACAGAGACCGTAAAACCAAGAAGCGTAATTTCCGTTCATTATGGATTATGCGTATTAACGCTGCTGCCCGTCAGCAAGGATTGTCTTATTCACAATTCATGGGGAAAGTAAAAGCCAGCGGAATCGATCTAAACCGTAAGGTTTTGGCCGATTTGGCGATGAACCACCCTGAAGCGTTTAAAGCAATCGTTGACAAAGTAAAATAATTAAATAAACAGATTATACTCTCTTATACTTAAAATCCGGTTCTGCAAAGAGCCGGATTTTTTGCTTGGTGCGGTTTAGAATTTAAACCATGCAGAATTATCTTGCTTTATTAAACCTCCTGCATTGGATAAATTAATATAAAACTGTTATTCTTAAATTGGCTGCCGAGATAAGTAGGTACACCTGCCATTTCCTGCTGATAGGAAATTTTGTTTCTTCGGCTTAGCACAATTATTAAGTTATCGTCCTTTCCAACTTCTTTGGATAAATCTTCAAATTGTGTCCAGTCATTGAACTCCCGGAAAGAACATTCCACCGCATGTGAAGCCTGAATATTTTTAATCAGCGTTAAAGTGGGTGCTGTAGCGTAGAATATTAATTCCGCACCCGAATTTTCAGCAAGGTTCCAGATCTTGTTTATCCAGAACGGAAAACCAATCTCCTTTTCTGCATTCTCCGGAACAACGATAATATGTTTCTTTACCGTCGCCAAAGGCTGTGCCGGCTTGTAAATTAAAGTTGTTGTATTGCATCTTCCCAACACTCCTTCAGTAAGTTCACCAAGATAAGAATCTGAAATTCCCTGCTTCACATGATGACCAATTATAAGATCGGTTATTCCATTTTCCTTAACCGCTCCTGTGATTCCGTTTGTGATATTGAAATCATATCGAAGAAGCTCCTGCAGATGATTATCTGTTGCCGATGCTGTCAGCGCCGCACGATGCAGAACTTCCCTTGCCTTTCTTTCAGCTTCGAGATCTACAGAATCATGATCTATAATTGTAAGTGCATACAGGTTTTTGCTATTCTTTTCCGATTTTATCGATAGCCCAAGATGAATGAGTTCATCCAGGGTTTCGGTATTACTAACTGGAATAAGAATCTTTTCCGCATCACCCCTCTCCCCTTCTGTTGCTCCTGTTGACATTCCGACTTCTGACAAAGCTAAATTCCGGGCTCCTTTTTGTGCTACAAAAGATGCCACTGTACAAGTCACCAGGATCATTAGAATTGTTCCATTAAGAACGCTTTCGTTTAACAGCCGTATTTGCTCCCCGGTTTCTGATTCACCTAAAATAATATTGTAGCCAATCATTACGGCTGCCAGCGTTGCAGCTGCCTGAGCATTACTGAGTCCGAAAATAAGCCGGCGTTCATCAATAGAGAATCTGTAGGTTTTCTGCGTAAGCCATGCCGCAAGGAATTTTGCCAATGTTGCTACAATGGTCATAACGGCAGCTATCCAAATCGCGTCCCATCCCTGGAAGAAAACTCTGAAATCTATAAGCATCCCGATCCCGATAAGGAAAAACGGAATAAAAATCGCATTCCCCACAAATTCCACCCTGTTCATCAATGGTGATGTGCGGGGAATGAGTCGGTTTAGGGCCAATCCGGATAAAAACGCACCAATGATCGCTTCTATTCCGGCGATTTCAGCCAGGATGGCTCCGAAGAAAACCAGCGCCAGGACGAAAATATACTGCGTAACATTGTCATCATATTTTTTGAAAAACCAGCGTGCTATAACAGGAAAGACGAACATTACAATAGCACCAAAAGCCAATACTGAAGCAGTCAGTTTCAACCAGAACGCAGTGTTCACTTCCCCTTTGGTCATCCCCACAATTACCGCGAGCACCAGGAGGGCAAGAATATCGGTAATCATTGTTCCTCCCACAGTGATATTCACAGCGCGGTTCCTGGCCACACCTAATTTACTGATAAGCGGATAGGCAATTAAAGTATGCGACGCGAACATACTTGCGAGAAGCACTGAAGTTAAAGCCGAAAACTGGAAAATATAGAGGCCGGTAAAAATTCCCAGGATCATTGGAATACTGAAGGTAAACATCCCGAATACCAGGCTCTTTTTCGTATTCTTCTTAAAGTCGGCGAGATCAATTTCCAGTCCGGCTAGGAACATAATATAAAGCAGCCCTGCAGTTCCCGAAAGAATAATTCCGCTATCCCGCTCCATCAGGTTTAGTCCGTTAGGGCCAATAACTGCTCCCGCCAGAATAAGGGCCAGCAGGTTTGGGATCTTTATTTTGTTCAGCAGGATTGGCGTGAACAAAATAATAAGAAGGATAACCAGGAATTTTAGCACCGGATTCTCTAGTGGCAGAGAAATATCCAGTAAGGCTACAGTCATTATTTTTTACTGTATTAATTTACCGGTTACGACCTACGCCGAAGGCGGTAAGAACAAGTTTCCTAGTTCCACCGTGATTTCTATGCTCGCACAAATAAATCCCCTGCCAGGTTCCAAGGTTTAGTTTTCCATTGGTGATTGGAATCTGAACTGAAGTTCCCATTAACGAAGCTTTTATATGTGCCGGCATATCATCAGATCCTTCCATAGTATGCCTGTAGTACGGCTGATTTTCAGGAACCATTTTGTTGATATGGCTTTCAAAATCGTCACGCACCGTAGGATCGGCGTTTTCGTTTATAGTTAGACCTGCGGAAGTGTGTTGGATAAAAGCCTGGAACATCCCGCTTTCAATATTGGAAATTTCCGGAAATCCTGATAAGATCTCCTCTGTCACCAAGTGAAATCCTCTTCCTTTTGCAGATAATTTTATTTCTTTCTGAAAAACTTCCATCTCTAATTGTATTAATTTATTCTTTCTGTTGTAGTGCTAATATAGGAATAGCAGACTTAAGGGACATATAAAATCAGTGCACAAAAAATCTATGTCTAAATCATCTTGATGTGCAGTCATTTGAGAGTTAAGATTAAATGTATGGAAACGGCTTAAATAAAAAACATTGCGAGCTTACGAGCCTGATTGTCCACAGGACAATCAGGCTCAACAAAACATGCGCATCACGTTTCCATTTGGCACATTTTCTAGCATTGTTTCGGCATGTTTGCAATAGAATTAAATATCTACAACTTTATTGTTGACATGTCTTTCTTCTATTTTTCTTCGTTTTTCTGAAGTTGTTAAGAATTCACACATTTTGTCTTGATAATAGAGCTTAGGCCAAAGGTCTCTATCAAAATGTCCAAAAGATTTAAATACAGCCTGACTATGTACAATTAACCTTATCAAGAATTCTTCTTTTGGATCCCTATGGTTATTTATAATTTGGCTCAGAATAATTGGATTAATATCTAAATCGGAAGCGAAATCTTTTCTTTTTTTGTATAACGTATCAACATACATCGATAGAAATTTTGGAAAAGAATTTTTATTACTATAAGCCGGATTATTCAAATAATTTTCAATTTGATATTTAATTTGTAGAAGGTTTCCAACTAACTTTTCACTTTCCGGTCTTTCTCTAAATCTTTTTTGTCTAGCAGCTATTAAAGCGTTTCTCTCTTGTTCTTTCTCTTTCTCAGAAGTCAGTCTTGAGTCTATAAGTTCTTTATACTCCTCTATTTCGTTATTAAAACCTTTTTTACTCATCCCCAAATCTTTTAATAATTTCCAGTAACTCCTTACCATCTAAAAATAAACTTTTGCCGGCTTCTATCATAGAATACTCTTCCCTATAATGATCTATCAATCTAGTTTTAGGTACTAAAGAAACACATGCTAAGGATCCGAACATTGTAATTGATCTTATACAAGCAAACGCAATTAGATTACCAACTAATCTATCAAATTTTTTATTCTTCCCTCTATTTTCTTTTGAAGCCGCAAGTAGTCTTATTTCGAGTCTCGAATCCTGATGGTGAGTTTCCATACTTATTAAACCCAAAATTTCATCAGTTCCACTAATTTGAAGTTTAAAAACATCGTAATTAATTTCTTCTCTCCAATCAAACCAAAATTTACTCTTCGGTACTCTTTTAAGGTCGTCTAATTCAATTGGAACTATTTCAATCTGATCTTTTTGATCAGATTTCTTATCGACTATGTACATAGCATAAATATACGAAAAGTATACCTGACGTGTAAACAAATACGAATAAATTTACTTTTTTTGTAAACTTTATTGAGCTAATAGCATTATCTAACATAAAGTCCACTAGGAACCTAAAGATATCTTATCCAACAAAATCCAATTAAGAAATCTTATAAAAATCACCTGCTGTAATGCCCATGACCTTTTTTAAATCTTCTTCTGAATAGATCGAAAAATAATCTTCTACGATCTTTACGATCTCTTCATAACTTCCACCGCTTAAAGAAACCGGCCAGTCAGATCCAAACATTAATCTTTCCATTCCGAAGGATTTAACCACCACATCCAGGAAAGGAGAAAAATCTGAAGGATTCCAATCTTTTCCGGTTTCACTCAGTAATCCCGAGATTTTACAGAACACGTTCTTATTTGCTGCCAACTTCTGAATATCCTGTTTCCATTGCTCTGACGGTGCTTTTGAAAAATCGGGTTTTGCGAGATGATCCAGTACGAATTTTTGTTCAGGGAATTTTTCGGCTAAAGCTAGTGCTCCGGGTAACTGATAAGGGAAAACCAGGATTTCATATATAAGGTCGAAATTTGCCAATTTTGATACTCCGCTTTGAAAAGCAGGATCTGTCATAAATTCTCCTTTTTCATCATAAACCGTATGGCGCACACCCTTAAACAGCTTTTCAGAAAAACGCGCCAAAGAAGCTTCAATTTCTTCGGAATTCAGGTCTACCCAACCTATAACGCCTTTAACAAAGTCGTTTTCAGCTGCCAGATTCAGTAAAAACTGCGTTTCTTCTTCAGATTGATCTGCCTGCACCAGGATAGTACCCTCAAAATTGGCATTTTTGAGCAGTGGCTTTATATCTGACGGTAAAAAATCCTTCTGGATCTTTTTATCACTAATCCAGGAATACTTTTCAGGATCAAAATGCCAAAAATGCTGATGCGCGTCAATCCTCATAAGATCAGGTTTTCTGCTTTTTCTTCCTGGCTGCGGGAAAAAGTACATTATTCAGGATAAGCCGGTAACCGGGCGAAGTTGGGTGCAATTCCAGTTCGGTTTTGGGATCTCCAACCCTGTGCGTGTAATCTTCGGGATCGTGACCGCCATAAAATGTAAAAAATCCTTTGCCTTTAATTCCGTGGATATATCGTGCTTCGCCATTAAGCTTACTTTCCCCCATTACCAGCACATTGGCTTTAATATTTTCCGGATTATAGGCGGTGGTCTGTCCCATAAAACCTTTAACCAGGCGGGTGTGACTTTGAGTGAGCATTGTGGGAACCACATCCCATTTTGCAGAGAAATCCATCAGCGTGAAATAGTCACTTTCAGCCGATATTTGCCTTTTTTGAGTCATGTCTATAGAAGAAAATTCATAGACCATCGGGCTGCGTTCAAGGATAAAATCTGTAAAAGCGAAGGTGTTCGAATAATCAATTTTGGACTGGTAACCCGGTTCACTGGGATCACCATCAAACATTGGCTCGGCAATATCAACCTCTTCTGCAGCCAATGCAATATCAAAACTATCTGTCGCGCTGCACATGGCAAACATAAAGCCGCCGCCCACTACGTAATCTCTAATCTTAAGCGCCACAGCCAGTTTTTCTTCAGAAACTTTATCATAACCCAGTTCTGCAGCCAAAGCTTCGGCTTCCTCTTTATCTTTTATATACCAGGGCGTGGTTTTAAAAGCGCGGTAAAATTTGCCATACTGCCCCGTAAAATCTTCGTGGTGCAAATGCAGCCAGTCGTATAAAACCAGCGCATCATTTAGAACTTCCCGGTCGTAAATGGTCTCGTAAGGAATTTCGGCATATTCCAGCGCCATAGTTACCGCATCGTCCCAAGGCTTATTTTCCTGCGGGGAGTAAACAGCAATTTTTGGAGCTTTTTCCAGTTCTACAGTTTCCATGTTCCGGGACGGACTGCTAATTTCTTCAAGGATCTCTTCAGTTTTACTGTCGCTGATTACTTCAAAAGAGACTCCGCGAATCTGGCATTCTCTTCGCAAGTCTTCGGTATCTGAAATAAGAAAAGAACCTCCCCGGTAGTTTAAAAGCCAGCGGACTTCCAGCTGCTTCTCCAGGGAATAGTAAGTAATTCCGTAGGCTTTCAGGTGATCTGCCTGCCCATCGGCATCCATAGGGATAAGAATATTGGAAGACCAACCCTGAAAATTGGCAATTATCAGCCATAAAAAAACCGCCAGAAATCCCTTCAGTTTAAAAGGAATTCCGGCGGTTTTATTTTCTGCTATTGTTATTTTTCTATTCTTAAAAAGGCACGTCGCTATCGTCATCATTAAAGTCATCGTTCATAGAGCTGCCAAAAGCTTCATCTGCCGTTGGACTGGGTAAATTTTTACTACCAAAATCATTATCGTCTTCCCCTCCACTATTCATTTTTGAATGAAATTCAAACGGAGAATCGAACTCTTCCAAGTTATCAAATTTACCAAGATGTCCAATAAATTTCAACCTGATATTTTCGAGTCCGCCATTACGGTGTTTCGCCACGATAAACTCGGCCTGGCCATCTGTAGGTGTCCGTTCTTCATCATCCCATTCATCAATTTTATAATATTCGGGACGGTAAATAAAGGAAACAATATCGGCATCCTGCTCGATCGCTCCAGATTCCCTAAGGTCTGAAAGAAGTGGCCTTTTGCTCCCTCCCCTGGTTTCTACGGCACGGGACAACTGGGAAAGTGCAATTACCGGCACGCTGAGTTCTTTGGCCAAAGCCTTAAGGTTTCGGGAAATTGTAGAAATTTCCTGTTCACGGTTTCCTCCTTTCTGGCTTCCTCCGGCCGTCATTAACTGCAGGTAATCCACAACAATTAATTTAATACCGTGTTGTGAAGCAAGACGACGCGCTTTGGCCCTAAGGTCGAAAATTGACAAAGACGGGGTATCATCTATAAATAAAGGCGCTTTTTCAAGATCCTTTACTTTTACGTTTAGCTGTTCCCACTCGTGTTTTTCCAGGTTTCCGGTCCTTAATTTTTCTGAAGATAAACCTGTTTCAGAAGAAATTAAACGGGTGATAAGCTGTACTGAAGACATCTCCAGCGAGAAGAAAGCAACGGGCATGTTCTGCCCCACTGCAATATTTCTTGCCATCGATAAAGTCAGCGCGGTTTTACCCATACCGGGACGTGCTGCTACGATAATTAAATCACTGGGCTGCCATCCTGAAGTTAACCTGTCCAGCCTTTCAAATCCTGAAGGAACACCACTGAGACCTTCTTTATTGGAAATCTCCTGAATCCTGTTTTTGGCCTGGATCACCAGGCTTTGCGCAGTTTCTGTAGATTTCTTAATATTTCCCTGGGTCACTTCGTATAATTTAGCTTCAGCCTGGTCCAACAAATCGAAAACATCTGTAGATTCATCGTAAGAATCTTCAATAATTTCATTCGAAATTTTTATCAGGCTTCGCTGTATATATTTCTGAAGGATAATACGCGCATGAAACTCAATATGCGCTGAGGATGATACCCTTTGGGTTAGCTGAATTAAATAATAATCGCCTCCCGCCTTGTCAAAATTGCCATCTTTCTTCAGCTGGTTAGAAACGGTTAATAAGTCAATCGCCTCTGTATTTTCAAACAGCTTATGTATGGCTTCAAAGATGAGCTTATGCGAAGACTTATAGAACGCCTCTGCAGTTAGGATATCAATTATTTCGTCTACCCCTTTTTTATCAATCATCATTGCCCCAAGCACAACTTCTTCTAAATCAACAGCTTGAGGTGGTAATTTTCCTTTCTCTAGATTTACTACGTTACTCTGTTTGTAACTAAAATTCTGTGGCGCGGTGATATTTTCCATATAACGAAAGTAAAAAAATTGTTAAGACAATCTTAATGATCAAGGGGCAACTTAATCAACAATTGACTTGTTGAAAACTTTATTTTTTGTTGAAAAGGACAAAAAAATCCGAAACTACAGCTCCGGATTAAATTTGTTATGCGGTATAGAAAGTACTAGCCTTTAAAAACTCCCATTGCCAAATATTTATCCATTCTTTTTTCAACCAAATCTGTTGGTGATAAGTTTTTAAACTCATCATAAGAGTCAGAAATGGATTTTTTTACAGTTGCAAAGATTTCATCCCGGTCACTATGAGCTCCACCAATTGGTTCTTTTACAATTTCATCAATAAGCTTCTGCTTCTTCATATCTTTAGCAGTAAGCTTCAGTGCATCTGCCGCCACTTCTTTATATTCCCAACTCCTCCAAAGAATGGAAGAACAGGATTCCGGAGAGATTACAGAGTACCATGTGTTTTCCAACATCATCACTTTATCTCCAACTCCTATACCTAAAGCGCCGCCGCTTGCCCCTTCTCCTATAATCACAACTATTATTGGAACTTTTAAACGCGTCATCTCCAGGATATTTCTTGCAATTGCCTCTCCCTGTCCTCTTTCTTCGGCTTCAAGTCCCGGATAAGCACCCGGTGTATCCACAAAACATACCACAGGAATACCAAACTTTTCTGCAGATTTCATAAGGCGAAGTGCCTTTCGATAACCTTCAGGGTTTGCCATTCCAAAATTACGATATTGTCTTGTTTTAGTGTTAAATCCTTTTTGTTGACCAATAAACATATAACTCTGGTCATCAACTTTCCCAAGGCCACCTATCATAGCCTTGTCATCCTTTACATTACGATCCCCATGAAGTTCAAGAAAAGTATCCCCACAAATGGCTTTTATATAATCTAAAGTGTACGGCCGGTTTGGATGCCTTGACAACTGAACGCGTTGCCACGCCGTCAAATTTTTGTATATATCCTTTCTTGTTTCTTTAAGCTTTTTCTCTATCTGCTTACAGGTAGCAGTTACGTCAACATTACTTTCTTCACCTATGTTACAGGCTTTAGCGTATTGTTCTTCTAACTCTTTAATGGGTAATTCAAAGTCCAAATATTCCATAAGAATTATGGTGTTTTTTAATTAGCCCACAAATATAACAAACTTTAAAAGGAAGATTTCTATTGTTTCCGTTTAAATTTTAAGCGCCTGAATAAGAGCTTACCTCTTAGAAGTAAACAACAGGTAAATGGCCAGAATACCAAAGGTAATATTCGGAAACCACACCGCAAGTAACGGTGAAAATGCAGATTGTTCTGCCATTGTACCAAAGACCTTATCGAAAAATATGAAGATAAAAGCGAGGGTTATCCCTACTGCCAGGTTTACGCCCATTCCCCCTCTCCTCTTTTTGGAAGAAACGGCAACAGCAATTATCGTAAGGATAAAAGCAGAAACCGGAAGGCTCCATCTTTTATACGCAACTACAAGATATCTATTAATATTCCCGGCACCACGACGGCGCTCTGTTTCAATAAAATCATTTAGTTCAGTATAATTAAGCGTTTCGGCGATGTAAGATTCGGGTGTAAGTTCTCCAAATTCAAAGGGAAGAATAGTATCTACCTCTCTTTGGTGAATAATCTTATCTCCATTTTTCCCTACTATCCTTTTGTCAAAATTGGTGAGGCTGTAAGTAGTATCTTCTTCATTAAACTCCAGGTAAGAGGCACTTATTTTAAACTCCAGTTTATTACCGTCAAAATGTTCCAAAGTAAAATTTCTTGCTGTTTTTGTCTTTGGCTGGAAGTTACTTGCATAAATATACTCGTCATCATTTATCTGCCGGTACACATCCCTGGTTTCCTGAATTTGAGTCCCTCTCTTTAGGTACTCATATTTAAATTCATTAAAGCCCTTGCTGGCCCTGGGTGCAAGGTACATCCCGAGTACGAGGGCGCCGACACATACAATAGAAGCTCCAATTAAATAAGGGCGTAAAAATCTCCAGAAAGAAACACCACTACTTAAAAAAGCTATAATTTCAGTATTATTAGCAAGTTTAGAAGTAAACCATATCACCGATAAAAACAGAAACAGAGGAAAAAGGAGATTGGCAAAATAGATAGTAAAATCCAGATAATACTTCGCCACCTCTATAAATGGCACTTCATTTTCAAGGATTTTATCAATTTTCTCAGCGAGATTAACTGTAATCCCTATAGGAATAAAAAGCAGGAGCATCAAAAAGAAGGTGCCCAAATATCTCTTTAGTATGTACCAGTCTAATATTTTCAATTTATAAACGTTTGTCCATTTGATTTACCATTTGATTTTTCCAGGTGGCAAAATCGCCGGCAATAATATGTTTCCTGGCCTCCCGTACTAACCACATATAGAAGCCCAGGTTATGAATGGTAGCAATTTGCTTGCCAAGCATTTCGTTTACTGTAAACAAATGGCGTAAATAGGCTTTTGAATATTCGGTATCCACATATGTCATGGCTGCATCATCAATAGGAGAGAAATCTTCCTGCCATTTCTTATTTTTGATATTTATGGTGCCATGTGCTGTAAAAAGCATTCCGTTCCTGGCGTTTCGGGTGGGCATTACACAATCAAACATATCTACCCCTAAAGCGATATTTTCAAGAATATTTATTGGTGTACCCACACCCATTAAGTACCTGGGCTTTTCCTTCGGAAGGATAGCTGTCACCACTTCCGTCATTGCGTACATTTCTTCCGCAGGCTCTCCTACAGAAAGTCCTCCAATCGCGTTACCTTCGGCTCCAACAGATGCTATATATTCTGCAGACTGCTTTCTAAGATCCTTGTAAGTACTTCCCTGAACTATAGGAAAGAGCGCCTGATTAAAACCGTAAAGTGGCGGTGTTTTTTCAAAATGCGCAATACACCTGTCTAACCAACGATGGGTCATATGCATAGATCGCTTTGCATACTTGTAATCACAGGGATAAGGTGTACACTCATCAAAAGCCATTATAATATCAGCACCAATAATCCGCTGAATTTCCATCACGTTTTCTGGCGTGAAGGTATGGTAAGAACCATCTATGTGGGACTTGAATTTTACACCGTCCTCCTTAATTTTTCTCCTGGCCGAAAGAGAATACACCTGGTAACCACCACTATCTGTAAGGATATTGCGGTCCCAGTTCATGAATTTATGCAGCCCTCCAGCCTTCTTTAATACTTCGGTTTGAGGTCTTAAATATAAATGATAGGTATTCCCCAGGATAATATCGGGATTAATATCTTCTTTTAACTCCCTTTGGTGCACTCCTTTAACAGAAGCTACAGTACCAACGGGCATAAAAATAGGTGTTTCAATTTTACCATGATCTGTGGTGACAGTACCAGCTCTGGCATTACTGCCGGGATCGACAGATAGCAATTCAAAATCCATATATAAAGTTAAGTGCCGCAAAGATACTCAACATTTGTTGTAAAGAAAGAATTGTGACAATTCATAATACATGTGTTTTACATACACTTATCTCAGAACTCCTTCAATTTTACTTTGACAACGAGATTTAAAAACCTATTTTTGTTATAATATCATAACAACAACAACCATAATGTCAGACTTTAAGAAATTAGAAGATTTTGCCACACAGGTGCGCAGGGATATTTTAAGACAGGTCCACAAGGTGAATTCGGGACACCCCGGAGGCTCCCTGGGCTGTACTGAATTCTTCACGGCACTTTATCAGGAAATAATGGAGCATGATACAGACTTTAATATGGACGGAAAAGATGAAGATCTATTCTTCCTTTCCAATGGCCACATCTCCCCTGTATTTTATAGTGTACTTGCCAGAAGCGGTTATTTTCCGGTTAAAGAACTTGATACCTTCAGACTTATAGATTCAAGACTGCAGGGACACCCAACCACGCATGAAGGGTTACCCGGAATACGGGTGGCCTCAGGATCACTGGGCCAGGGAATGTCTGTAGCACTTGGTGCTGCCCAGGCTAAAAAATTAAACGGGGATAAGCACCTTGTTTACACACTCCATGGAGATGGCGAATTACAGGAAGGCCAGAACTGGGAAGCTATTATGTACGCCGCAGGAAATAAGGTCGATAATATTATCTCTACTGTAGATTTAAACGGACAACAGATTGACGGTAGTACCGAAACGGTTTTACCAATGGGAAATCTTAAAGCTAAGTTTGAAGCTTTTGGATGGGATGTGATGGAAATAGAAAATGGAAATGATCTTAAACAGGTTACAGAAGGCTTAAAAGAAGCAAAACAACGGACTGGAAAAGGAAAGCCGGTTTGTATCCTTATGACCACTGTAATGGGACATGGTGTCGATTTTATGATGCATACTCACGCATGGCACGGAAAAGCTCCTGATGATGAGCAGCTGGAAAAAGCACTTTCTCAAAACCCTGCAACCCTGGGAGATTATTAAACCAAAGATTTCCTAACAAGGAAATGACAAAAAGCTAAAAATGAAGAAATATACAGATACAGGAAAAAAAGATACACGCTCAGGCTTTGGGGACGGACTTACAGAACTTGGACGTAACAATCCTAATGTAGTGGCATTATGTGCCGACCTGGTAGGTTCCTTGAAAATGCAGGATTTTATAGATGAAAATCCGGAACGTTTTTTCCAGGTAGGTATTGCCGAAGCCAATATGATTGGAATGTCTGCAGGACTTACCATAGGAGGAAAAATTCCTTTTGCCGGAACTTTTGCAAACTTTGCTACGGGTAGAGTTTACGACCAGATTCGCCAGAGTGTGGCATATTCTAATAAGAACGTGAAAATTTGTGCTTCTCACTCGGGAGTTACTCTTGGAGAAGATGGTGCTACCCACCAGATTCTTGAGGATATTGGTCTTATGAAGATGTTGCCGGGCATGACGGTAATTTGCACCTGCGACTACAATCAAACCAAAGCAGCTACTATTGCAGTGGCGGAATATGAAGGACCTGTTTACCTGAGGTTTGGACGTCCAAAAGTGGCAAATTTCACCCCGGAAGATCAGAAATTCGAAATTGGAAAAGCTGTTCAGCTTTATGAAGGCAGTGATGTGACTATTATTGCTACAGGACATTTAGTATGGGAAGCTATACAGGCAGCCGAAAAACTTTCGGAAAAAGGAATTAGTGCTGAAGTTATAAACATACATACTATTAAACCTTTGGATTCAGAAGCAATCTTAAAATCTGTAAAGAAGACGGGGTGCGTGGTTACTGCTGAAGAACACAACTTTCTTGGCGGATTAGGTGAAAGTGTTGCCAGAACATTATCTGAAAATCACCCTGCTCCCCAGGAATTCGTGGCGACACAGGATACCTTTGGAGAAAGCGGCACACCAGAACAGTTAATGGACAAATACGGCCTTAATGCTGAAGCAATTATTAAAGCTACAGAGAAAGTCATTAAAAGGAAATAAAGCATTTGTAAACTATATAAAAGCCTTTCAAAGATATTTTGAAAGGCTTTTTTGCTTTTAAAATAAAACAAGAGTGTTCTTCGTTATCTTATAACTAACTAAAAAATACAATTATGAAAAATTTGATGTTACTCACGCTCCTCTTGTGCGGATCTACAATGTTGGCACAAGAAGCTTCTTTCGGAATTAAAGGTGGCTTAAACTATGGAGCTACCGGAGAATACAATGGCCCCGGAGATGCAGCAGATGAATTGTCTGAAAATTTTTCTGAAGATGGAGAAAACCAACAAGGGTTCCACTTAGGAATATTTACTAAATTCGAAATAGTAGGTATATTTATTCAGCCGGAACTCCTTTATACCAGTTTAAATAACGAATACAGTAATTTTGATTATAAAATGGACAAAATAGATCTTCCTGTCCTTGCCGGAATAAATGTTCTTGGACCTCTGAATATTAAAGCTGGTCCTTCTTTTCAGTACATCTTAAGCAACGAACTTGAAAATACGAGCCTCGAGATTAATGATGTTGAAGAAGAAATTAGTGTAGGCTACCAGTTAGGAGCGGGATTGGAACTGGGACGTCTTGGAATTGACCTGCGATACGAAGGAGCTTTTGAGGAAAATAATGCTTTTGGGGAGATGGCCACAGAAAATGATTTCACCATCGATTCCCGTGCTTCTCAATGGATTTTAAGCGCTTCCTATGCCTTTTGATCTAACGTAAGATTCCTTTCAAAATAAATACTAAACGCAAAAGAGCCCCAAAACAGGGGCTCTTTTTTATACCTAAAACTTAAGGCTACTTAAAAGTATCAGGATCAAGATAATCTGGTGTTCCATTGTTATTAGAGTCTATAAGCTCTACGCTCCCATCTGCATTAATCACAATTTCTTCACGGGTGGGAGTACCATCACCATCATCATCTGCATCAGAATGATTTGGAAAATTATCTTCATCAGTATTATCATTGTATAAATCTCCATCGCCATCTATATCCTCCATCCACGAAGGCACACCATCATTATCGTGATCTGCTTTTACGACCCGATACAGGTTTACTTTAAAAATAAGCGGAGCGTAAGGCGGGATTCCCGATCCCTGAGGCGGAGAGGAAAAATATGCAAGTCCGGAAGGAGAAAAGATAGCCCCTATGCCATAATCATTATTCCAGGATATCGTATTATCTGCATTCACGGTAAATCCTGTAGAAGATTTAAACTCCGTAAGACTTTCAGAGAATCCTGGAAGTACACTCCCCGCACGTGCAGGCTGGCCATTGGTGTTTAGAGTAGTATAGCCCGGTAAATCAAACCAAACCGGCGAAACTATATTATCATTAAAAACTGTCTCATTTATTAATTGGCCTGTATAGGCAACAAGGGTAGAATCTGCAAACGTAGGACGCTCTCCCTGTCCTTCCCGAATTTTCAGGATATACAGCGTATAATCTACATCGTCCCGGTTCACTGTTTTTTCAATCAGTTCCTCTGAATCCAAAATTGAAATTCTATCAGAATTTTCACCTGCAATAGTATCAAACGTAATTCTGTAATCAAAACCTTCAGAAGGATTCTGGAAATCTTCATAATTATAAAAGTGAGTAGAAAGGAATTCCACTAATCTCTCTTCATCTTCTACCGCCTGTTCTCCCCGATCCCTTTCTTCAAAAGTGAAGCCGCCTCCATCATCATCGTCCTTGTTGCAGGAAGAAAAAGCAATACTAACTGTGGTACATATAAGAAATAACTTCTTTAATCGCATCGTCTATAATTTTAGGGCGCAAGATACAATATTCTTGTATTTTTGCTTAAGGAATAAGATGACATTTAAAGCCGATTTATGAGAGTTGATAAATATTTATGGTGTGTCCGGTATTTCAAAACCAGAAGCATCGCCACCAACGCATGTAAGCAGGGAAAAGTAAAAATAGATGGCGCTAATGTAAAACCTTCAAAAGAGGTTTTTCCCGCAGATAAGATTTTAGTGAGAAAGAATCAGGTAAACTATCAAATTGAAGTCCTGGACCTCCCTCCCAGCCGGGTAGGTGCAAAACTCGTTAATTTATATCTTCACGATATTACCCCTAAAGAAGAATTTGAAAAGAAAGATCTGCTAAAATATTCTCAGGATTACTATCGAAAAAAAGGCACCGGGAGACCTACTAAAAAGGATAGGCGGGATATTGATGATTGGTTTGAAAATACCCCTGAAGATGAAATAAAAAAGAAAAATGAAGGAGAATCCTGACCAGGAATATTGGAGCAAGAGGTACAATTCTAATAACACCGGCTGGGACATTGGCGAAATTTCTACTCCTCTTAAAGATTATATAGATCAGCTTCAGGACAAGGAAATAAACATCCTTATTCCCGGAGCAGGAAATTCTTATGAAGCAGAATACCTGTATAGACAGGGCTTCAGGAATGTATTTGTTGCAGATATTGTAGAAGCACCTCTCAACAATTTAAAGAAAAGGTTACCCGAATTTCCCAAAGATCAATTACTTAATTCCGATTTTTTTGAACTCAATGGAAGATTCGACTTAATACTGGAACAAACTTTTTTTTGTGCACTACCTGTTAGTCAAAGAAAAGGTTATGCTGAAAAAGCTTCTGATCTTTTAGCCGAAAATGGTAAAATTTCAGGCCTCTTCTTCAACTTCGAACTAACAGAGAATGGTCCACCTTTTGGCGGAAGCAAAGAAGAGTATTTAAGTTATTTTACACCCTTTTTTGAAGTAGAAGTTCTGGAAAGGTGTTATAATTCTATTCCTCCAAGACAGGGGAACGAGTTATTCTTTATATTTAGAAAAAAACAAAAATAATGAAAGACAAGGTTCTTATTTTAGATAAAGCAGAGATAAAACACAAAATCAAAAGAATTGCGTACCAAATTCTTGAGAACAATATTGATGAAAAAGATCTCATTCTGGCGGGAATTGCCAAAAACGGATATGAACTTGCGAAACGTTTAAAAGCAGAACTCGAGATAATTTCCTCCATTAAGCCCAGCCTTTGCGAGGTGAAAATTGACAAAAAGAACCCCCTGTCAAAAATCACCACATCCCTATCGCCTGAAGATTACAGAGATAAATCTGTAATCCTGGTAGACGATGTACTAAATTCCGGAACCACATTAATCTATGGTGTCCGGCATTTTTTAAATGTTCCCCTAAAACAGTTTAAAACGGCAGTTCTGGTAGACAGAAACCATAAAAAGTATCCTGTAAAGGCCGATTTTAAAGGTATCTCCCTCTCAACTTCCCTAAATGAAACGGTAAAACTTAGGTTTGAAAAAGAAAACGACCGGGTGGAACTGCTATAGTTTTTCTGTTATACTTTTTACAATTTGTTCAGGATCACGATTATCTACGTCTACAATAATATCTGACTGATTATAGTAATAAGCCCTTTCAAACAAATGTTTCCTTAAAAATTCCTCCAGTTCGGGCTTTGTCTGAAGGTGACTTATTACAGGCCTGTGCACTTTTTCCAAAAATAAACGATCTGTAAGGGTTTTTACAGTAGCTTTTAAGTACACGGTTTTAGAACCGGAAGATTTCTTTATCCATTCAAGATTATCGCCGTAACACGGAGTTCCACCTCCCAGCGAAATCACCATATCCTCATCTTTTTCCATGATATCCCGCAACACCTTATTTTCCAGCCTTCTAAAATAAAGCTCTCCCCTTTTATTAAATATGCTCTGTATATTCGTCTGCTCAATAAGCTCTATCTGCTCATCGAGATCGACAAAATTATAATTTAATTCTGCTGAAAGTTTATGACCTACAAGGGATTTCCCTGCCCCCATATAGCCATTTAGAAAAATCTTCATATGCTACTTCGCTAATTTCTAGGTTAATTGAAAACAATTGCAAATTTATGTCATTTTAATCTTGAAAAGTAAATTAATGATATTATATTTGCACCCGCATTCTGGAAAAGCCGAATGCATTTTTTGATCTGGTAGCTCAGTTGGTAGAGCATCTCCCTT
>NZ_JAVRHP010000006.1:0-66662 GCF_031846505.1 Autumnicola edwardsiae | reverse complement strand
CCTCATCAACTTTTTTACTGAAGCCGATAATTGCCAATTTTCACCTCTCTTTTAATTTGCTCATTTCCTCTTTCGCTCTTTTCCTTTAAATCATGGTGTTCCGGAAGAAAAATGCAGCTTTTGAATATATGAAGCTTGTTTCTTCCACATCAAATTTTCATAAAAAACCTTTAAACTCTTTCAATTAAAATTATGTTCTGTAATCTTTTACTAAATTTAGTAAAGACTGTGAATTTTTTCTCTTTTAGAAGATACTCTGTAATCTTTTTTCTGAAGTTGAGCTTTTTTATCATTAAAATGTGAATAAACTTCAGGAACTACAATAGGGTATAGTGTTGAAAAAGGCAATTTTCCATTCCCTGTTTTAGCTGAAGTCTTTGGAAAACCGGAATTTCAGAAGAAATAAATAATATATAAACATCCAGAACCAACTTCTTCATCCATGACAAAACAAAATCAACCCAACCAATCTGAACCGGCAGATTTTTCCGTAGAAAAGAGGGAGGTCACGCTAACCATAAATGGTGTAAAACAGGAAATAGCGGTAGAGGTATGGACCTCAATCCTGGATTTGTTACGGGAACATTTGCACTTAACCGGAACTAAAAAAGGCTGTGACCACGGCCAGTGCGGTGCGTGTACAATTCTTCTTGACGGCACAAGGATAAATTCCTGCCTTACACTTGCAGTAATGCATGAGGGGGCAGAAATTACCACTATAGAAGGATTGGCAAAAGGAGAAGAGCTCCATCCTGTGCAGGAGGCGTTTATAGAGCACGATGCTTTCCAGTGCGGTTATTGCACACCGGGACAAATTTGCTCCACAATTGGTCTTATTAAAGAAGGAAAGACCAACAGTCTTGATGATATTCGGGACCTGATGAGTGGGAACATTTGCCGTTGTGGCGCATACAATAATATAACAAAAGTAGTGCAGGAAGCGCTGGAAAAGAGCAGATCATGAGACCATTTTCATTTACAAAAGCCGGGGATAAAGCCACGGCAATTAAAGTAATTTCAGAAGCAGAAGAAGGAAAATTTATTGCCGGTGGCACCAATCTCCTTGACCTGATGAAATTTGATATTATGCATCCCGGGCACCTGGTAGATATTACAGGTGTTGCTGTAAAAAATATTGAAGCACTTGAAGATGGCGGATTGCGACTTGGCGCGCTTGTTTCCAATGCCGACACGGCTTACCATAAAGAAGTGGAAGAACGTTATCCGTTACTTTCCCATGCAATTCTGGCTGGTGCTTCCCCGCAATTAAGGAATAAGGCCACAGATGGTGGGAATTTGTTACAGCGAACGCGTTGCTATTATTTTTATGATCCTGCAACGCCCTGTAACAAGCGGGAACCGGGTACAGGTTGTTCTGCCATTAATGGATATAATCGCTGGCATGCCATTTTTGGGGCAAGTGAGGAATGTATTGCTACGCATCCTTCAGACATGTGTGTGGCACTTGCAGCTCTGGAAGCCAAAGTGCAGGTAACGGGGCCTGATGGCGACCGGACTATTCCTTTTGAAGATTTTCACCGCCTGCCGGGAAATACTCCGGAAAAGGATTCAAATCTTTATGAAGATGAAATGATAACAGCTATAGATCTGCCTCCCAAAGGATTTTCAGAAAACTTTACTTATATAAAAAACCGGGACAGGGCATCTTATTCTTTTGCATTGGTCTCTGTTGCTGTTGGGTTGGATATAAAGGAAGGGAAAATTAAAGAAGTCCGGATTGCTTTGGGTGGTGTGGCTCATAAACCCTGGAGGAACAAAGAAGCGGAAGCTTTGCTGGAAGATAAAAAAGCTACAAAGGAAAATTTTGAAACTGTTGCTGATGCTATCGTGAGTGAAGCAAAAGCTTACAAATACAACGAGTTTAAAATTGAACTTGCGCGGCGTTCTATCGTTCGTGCACTAATGCAGGCTGCTAAAACAGAGGAATAAGATGGCAACAAGTTTTATAGGAAAACCAAAAAATCGTGTAGACGGCAGGGACAAAGTCACAGGGGCCGCCAAGTATACTGCAGAGTTTCACCGGCCAGGTCTTTTGCATGGCGTAGTGGTTTCGGGAACCATAGCAAAAGGACGAATTAAAAATATTGACACAGCGGAGGCATTAGATATTAATGGGGTAGTTGAGGTTTTTACTCATAATAACATTCCCAGCCTCGCCTGGCTGGACCTGAGTTATAAAGACATGGATGCTCCCCCGGGAGATCCTTTTCGGCCTCTCCATAGCGATGAAATTCAGTTTAACATGCAGCCCGTGGCATTGGTGGTAGCAGACTCACTGGAACTGGCGCAATACGCTGCCACGCTGGTAAAGGTAGATTATGAGGTAGAGGAACATCGTACAAAACTTGCAGATAATCTCGCAGATTCTATTGAAGGGAAAGGCTTAAGAGCAGGCTTCACACCTCCCGAATCAATCGGAAATTTTAAAGAAGCTTACGCAGATGCTGAAGTAAAGATTGAGGCGGAATATTCTCACGGGGCAGAACATCACAACCCTATGGAGATGCATGCTTCTACCGTATTTTATGAAGAAGACGGAAGCCTTACAGTTTACGACAAAACTCAGGGAGTACTTAACAGCCAGCATTACATCTCTATGGTTTTTGGATTGTCCAAAAAGAAGGTAAGGGTGCTTTCTCCTTTTGTGGGAGGTGCCTTTGGATCGGCTTTACGACCGCAGTATCAGCTGTTCATGGCTACGCTTGCCGCGCTGCAATTAAAACGATCTGTAAAAGTAGAGCTTACCCGGCCCCAGATGTTTTCTTTTGGTCACCGGCCAATAACCATTCAAAACCTAAAATTAGGTGCAACTACCAAAGGGAAAATTGAAGCCATTAGTCACCAGGCATATTCCGAAACCTCGACCTTCGAGAAATACATTGAAAATATTGTGAACTGGTCTGCAAAATTATATGACTGCGGGAACATAGAACAAATTTATAAAGTGGTGCGCCTGGATGTTTACACTCCGTTGGATATGAGGGCTCCCGGTGGTGCTACAGGAATGTATGCCCTGGAAGCGGCTATGGATGAATTGGCGTATAAACTGAAAATGGATCCGTTGGAACTCAGGCTTAAAAATTATACTGAAGAGGATATGAGCGATGGAAAACCTTTTTCTACAAAGACCCTGCGCGAGTGTTTTAAACAGGGAGCAGAAAGGTTTGGCTGGGAGAAACGAAATCCTGAGCCACGTTCTATGAAAGATGGAAATCATTTTACAGGCTGGGGAATGGCTACGGGAGTATGGGATGCTATGCAGGTGCCGGCGCGGGCGAAAGCCGAATTTTCTGCAGATGGTACACTTACGATAGGTAGCGCCACTGCCGATATTGGAACAGGAACCTATACTATTATGACTCAGATAGCTGCAGAAACGCTGGGGCTTCCTTTGGAAAAAGTCACGGCTGAACTGGGAGATTCAGATCTGCCTTTTGCCTTTATAGAGGGAGGATCATCAACAGCAGCATCAGTAGGATCGGCTGTTCAGAAGGTCTGTAGAAAAATAGCAAAAAAACTGCTGAAAGAAGCCGGAAAAATTAAAGGCTCTCCCTTTAAAGGTGCCGATTTGGAAGATGTGGTTTTTTCAGATGAAAAGATTTCAGATAAAAATGACCCTTCTGTAAACATGACGTTTTCAGAAGTTATGAAATCCCGCCATCTCGAAAAAATTCGGAAAAAATATATGCTGCTTCCAAATATGCTGAAACAAAGGAAGTATAATCGCAATACCCATTCGGCAGTATTTGCAGAAGTAAAGGTAGATGAAGATCTCGGTACCATTAAAGTGACACGGATTGTGAGTGCTATTGATGGCGGCCGTATTTTAAACCTGAAAACCGCTCATAGCCAGATTTTGGGAGGTGTGGTGTGGGGAATTTCGATGGCACTGCATGAAGATTCTTTTATGGATCATAATTTTGGTCGGTTTATAAATCACGATCTTTCCAAATATCATGTTGCGGTAAATGCAGACATGCCCGATATTGATATCCTGTTTGTAGAAGAACCTGATAATGTGGTAAGTTCTGTAGGCGCTAAAGGAATTGGTGAGATTGGACTGGTAGGAGTGGCGGCTGCCATAAGTAATGCGGTCTACCATGCCACCGGAAAACGAATAAGAAGTTTGCCTTTAACCCTGGACAAGGCAATGACAGAAAGAAAAATTTAAAAAATACGTTTATGAAGATTTTAATAACGCTTAGAGTGAACGGAAAGGAACATGAGGTAAATGTAGATCCTCAAACGCCATTGCTCTATGTGCTTAGAAATAATCTGGGGCTCAAGGGGCCTAAATTCGGTTGCGGATTGTCCCAATGTGGTGCCTGTATGGTACTTTTTGACGGAAAAGCCAATCCATCCTGCCTTATTGCCGTAGAACGTGCTGCCGAAATGGAAATAACCACCCTGGAAGGTCTTGGAGATGAAAACGGAAACCTACACAAGGTACAGCAGGCATTTGTTGAAGAACAGGCTGCGCAGTGCGGCTATTGCCTCAACGGGCTGGTCATGGCTTCTGTGGGATTACTGAATGAAAAGCCAAATCCTTCAGATAAGGAAATACAGGCAGGTTTGTACAGGAATATTTGCCGTTGTGGAGTACACGCCAGAGTGATTAGAGCAGTAAAGAAAGCATCGGCTTTATAAAAACAATTTTATGATATTTACCCGACGTGATTTTATTAAACAGCTGGGATTTGTGAGTATAGGTTTTTCTCTTTTAGGAACTGCCTGCATGAGTAATGAAACCGGTGAAAATGTGGCAGAATCTGACGAGTCAAATCGACCTGAAGATATTAATGCATGGCTACGGGTTATGGAAGATGGCAGCATCCTCATTCTCACCGGGAAAATGGAACTTGGGCAGGGCATTAGGATAGCGGTGGCACAGGTGGCTGCAGAAGAACTTAATACGAGTCCCGATCTTGTGGAAGTGAACCTTGCAGAGACGGGGGTTACGGCGAACGAAGGCTACACTGCCGGAAGCCGCTCCATAGAGACCAGTGCCATGTCTATTCGTAATGCTGCCGCCGCAGCCAGGGAAAAATTATTGAACCTGGCATCAGAAAAATGGGGAGTTCCGCAGTCAGAACTCACATTGGAAAATGGAACTATAAGCGGTGGAAATGAAAAGATGAGCCTCTATGAAGTGCTTGAAGGCAGGCAGTTAAGGGAAGAAATAGGACAGCCTTCGGAAATTTACGGGAAAACAAGGCGAAAATATGTAGGGCAACCGGTGCCGCGTAAGGATATATCCCAGATGGTTCGCGGAAACCTGGATTATGTTCAGGATCTTGATTTTCCCGGGATGGTCCATGCCCGTGTTATTCGTCCTTCGGGGTATACTTCAAAGCTTGGTTCTCTGGACGATTCGTCCCTCGAGGGTTTCCCCGGGTTTTTAAAGCTGGTGCGTATCGGCAGTTTTGTTGGGGTTATTGCTGAAGAAGAATATCAGGCGATCAAACTCAGCTGGGAGGTAAATGACCTCGCACAATGGGAGTTGGGGGATGAATTACCTGCAGGTGTGCCGTTAAAAGAACACCTTAAAACACTCGATGCTGAGGTGGAAACAGAAGAAGAAAAAGGAGATTGGGAAAGTGCCATTAAAGAAGCTCCAATTCAACATAAGGCTGCTTATTATAAACCTTACCTTATGCATGCGGCCAATGGCCCTTCCTGTGCAGTCGCTTATTTTGAAGACGAAAAACTGCAGGTATGGAGCCATACGCAGGGAGTTTATCCGCTACGGGAAACTTTGGCGAATCTTCTGGAAATTCCGGAAGCTTCCATTCATGTAAAAGGTGTTCCCGGTTCCGGGTGTTACGGACATAATGGTGCAGATGATGTTGCTGCGGAAGCAGCTTTGCTAGCAGTGGAATTTCCGGGGAGGCACGTGCGCCTGCAATGGATGCGGGACGAAGAACACCGATGGGAGCCTTATGGTACAGCTATGATTATGGAACTTGAGGCGGGATTAAATTCCGATGGAAAAATTCAGGGTTGGAAATACGATTTCTGGTCAGATGGCCACAGCACACGTCCCAATGGAGAACCAAAAACCTTGTTGCCTGCCCGTTTTTTAGACCGCGACCATGGGGTTCCCGGCGTGGGATTTAAGGGTGGGGCAGTCCGCAATTCTAAACCTTACTACGCTATCGACGCGCTTCAAACAACCTCGCATATTTTTCAGGGGCCGCTTCGGAAATCTGCTTTGCGGGCATTGGGTGCCTTCGGAAATATTTTTGCCATAGAGTGCTTTATGGATGAGCTGGCACACAAAGCAGGAAAAGATCCGGTGGAATTTAGATTGGACCATCTCGATGATGAGCGGGCCGTTGCCTGTCTCGATAGAATTAAAAAAATGACTTCCGAAGTAAAAAAAGGAAACGGGGAAGGATTGGGTTATGCCTTTGCGCATTATAAGAATTCGGCTTCCTATTTTGCTGTTGCAGCTCATGTGCAGCTGAATGACAAAGGTATTGTAAAAGTGAAAAAAATGTGGGGAGTAATAGATTCCGGGGAAACGATTAATCCGGACGGGTTAAAGAACCAGACGGAAGGAGGAATGATCCAGGCTGCCAGCTGGGCGCTTCGGGAAGAAGTGCAATTTGATAAAGAACATGTTACCAGCAGGGACTGGCATACATATCCTATTTTTAGATTTGAAGAAATTCCTGAGGTAGAGGTGGAGGTGATAGACCGGGTTGAGGAAAAACCTCTCGGCGCCGGAGAAGCTGCACAGGGGCCATCTGCGGCAGCAGTAGTAAATGCTGTTTTTGACGCCACCGGAGAGCGTATCAGGGATTTGCCGGTGAATCCGGTCGAAAAATATCTTAGGTAGAACGTGTTAAAGTCTATACTTGAAAATTTATATGCAGATAAACCTAAATCTGTTATAAAAATTTCAGAATTTAATTTTTATATTCATATATAAGTTGTTGTAATATTGTGAATTAATTGTTGCATTGCGGGCCTGAGGAGCTTAAAAAGTACTTATTTTATATCCAGATTTTTACTTCAGGGGTTAAATATTTGAAATTCAGGCTTATTACTTCACGAGAAGTTTAATTAAAATTAGTTATTTTTAATACTCTATTCTTAAAACAATCAGTTATGCCGGAATATAATTTAAATGTAAATGGACAATCATTTACTGTAGAAGCAGCTGCAGATACGCCTCTTTTATGGGTGCTGCGAGACCATCTAAGACTTGTAGGTACTAAATATGGCTGCGGGATAGGACAATGTGGTGCCTGTACCGTGCACTTTAACGGTAATGCTATAAGATCCTGTCAAATCCCGGTATCTTCAGTTGAAGATAATGAGATTACTACAATTGAAGGTCTTTCTGAAAATGGAGATCATCCTGTTCAACAAGCCTGGCTTGAGCATGATGTACCACAATGTGGCTATTGCCAGGCTGGCCAAATAATGTCAGCTGCCTCACTGCTAAAAAATAAACCAAGCCCGAGTGATAAAGAGATCGAGAATGCTATGAACGGAAATATTTGCCGATGTGGGACTTATACCCGTATTAAGGCAGCAATTAAAACCGCTTCGAACTCCGGGATAGTCTAAATTAAAACTACAAGAATGAGTAAAGTAAAAACAGGAATAGGTAGAAGATCCTTTATCAAAAGTGTTTCTCTTGCAGGAGGTGGGTTGGTACTGGGCTTTAGCTGGCTTGGATGTGGCCGTGGTACGGAAGAAGCTGAAAAGGAACTGGGGATGCAAATGCCCGATGAGTGGTTTGAATTAAACGGATATCTTAAAATAGGTGATAACGGGGTCGTTACGATCTATTCCCCAAACCCGGAGATTGGTCAAAACGTAAAAACTTCAATGCCCATGCTCGTTGCTGAAGAACTGGATGTGGACTGGAAAAACGTAATAGTAGAACAAGCGCCTCTAAATACGGATGTCTTCTCCAGGCAAATAGCTGGAGGAAGTCAGTCCATCCGTCAGAGCTGGGAGCCGTTAAGAATGGCAGGAGCCACTGCCAGGCAAATGTTACTTACGGCTGCAGCAGGGTTGTGGGATGTCCCGGTGGCAGAACTATCCGTCGAAAAAGGGGTAATAAGGCATGTAGCTAGCGACAGGTCTATGGGTTACGGTGAAATTGCAAAAGCTGCTGCAACAGTAGAGGTTCCTGAAGAAGTGGAGCTTAAACAGAATACTGATTTTAAAATTATAGGTACCTCTCGCAAAAACGTAGATGCAAAAAAAATAGTGACAGGCCAGCCATTATTTGGTCTTGATGTTCATCGTGATGATATGCTTATTGCTATGATTGTACAACCCCCTGCATTTGGACTGGAATACAAATCTATGGATGCCGAAAAGATAAAGGAAATGCCCGGTATAAAAGATGTATTTCCGATAAACACGTATCCGGATGATATGGAAAAAGAATGGAGTGATGTAACTTCTTTTCCGAAACTGGTAGCAGTAGTGGGTGATTCTACCTGGCAGGTAATGCAGGCAAAAAAAGCTTTGGAGGTAGAATGGGACCTGAAACCTGAACTGACAGAAGAAATTGTAATTCTTGAAAAATCACCGGCTTTAAGGGATACCCGTGGATTGGAAAATTCTCAATCCCATAGTTCTTTAATGGCCGAAGCAGGTTCTAAAGAATCTGAAGCAATACGAAAGGATGGAGATCCCGAGGCTGCTTTTAAAAACGCAACGCGGGTTATCGAACGCTCCTACAGCTGCCCCTTCCTTTCACACAACTGTATGGAGCCAATGAACTTTTTTGCTAATGTTACCAATGAAAAGGCAGAATTATTAGGACCTATTCAAACTCCCGAATTTGCTGAGAAGAGCGTTAGCAAGCGGTTAGGTTTAGATCTGGAGAATATAGACGTACAAATGACTCGTATGGGAGGAGGGTTTGGTCGCCGACTCTATGGCAATTTTCTTGTAGAAGCTGCGGTAATCTCTCAAAAAATGGGAGCTCCGGTAAAACTTATATATTCCCGGGAGGATGATATGACCAACGGGGTATATCGCCCTGCTTACCACGTTACCTACCGGGCGGCCCTGGATGGGGATAACAATCTTACCGCCTTTCACGTCAATGCAGGGGGAGTTGGAGAAAGTCCGCTTTTTGCCAATCGTTTTCCGGCGGGAGCTGTAGATAATTACCTTGCCGAAAGCTGGATATTAGATTCTCAAATCTCCATAGGGGCTTTTAGAGCACCAAGATCAAATTTCATTGCGGGAGCAGAACAATCATTTTTAGATGAACTTGCAGAAGAAATGGGAAAAGATCCTATTCAGTTTCGCCTTGATTTGCTGAAACGTGCAAAAAATAATCCTGTAGGGGAAAACAATGATTATGATCCTTCCCGTTATGCCGGGGTTTTGGAATTGGTTAGAGATAAAGCCGATTGGAATAATAACAGCAGCTCTGCTTCAAGCCGGGGTGTCGCTGCCTATTACTGCCATAATTCCTATGTAGCACAGGTTTTGGAAATGAACTTACAAGATAATGAACCGGTCATTGATAAGGTTATCTGTGCAGTAGACTGTGGAATCGTAGTAAACCCAGATGCAGCTAAAAATATGGTAGAAGGTGGAACAATTGATGGAATTGGCCACGCCTTGTACAGCCAGTTGACCTTTGAAGATGGTGTGCCACAACAGAGGAATTTTGATACTTATAAGCTCATTCGCCACCGCCAGGCTCCTAAAAAGATTGATGTACACTTTATTGATAATGGGCAGGATCCCACAGGACTTGGAGAGCCGCCCTCTCCTCCGGTGCAGGGAGCTTTGGCAAATGCATTGTACAAAGCAACAGGACAAAGGATATATAAACAACCCTTTATAAATCAATTGGAAACTAAAAAAGTAGTAGGTTAAGCCTTCCTTATTAGCGGGATTATGACGCACGAGCTTAAAAAGATTATCCAGGCAGGCATCCGTAACAGGGAAAAGGGATTAAAAAGCGTTCTGGCTACAGTCGCGGCCCTGGACGGTTCTTCATACAGGAAGCCGGGCGTGCGAATGTTAATTGCAGAAGATGGTACTATGACAGGAGCTGTAAGCGGCGGCTGCGTAGAAAAAGAAGTCCTGCGACAGTCACAATCGGTTTTTAGTTCAAACCAAGCAAAGGTAATGACGTACGATGGCAGGTATCGTTTGGGTTGCGAGGGCGTTCTTTATATTTTGATTGAGCCGTTTTATATTTCTGAAGACCTTCAGAAGCAATTTCTGAAAAATTTTAAGGATAGAAATAAATTTCTGTTGCGTTCATATTTCAGAAAAGAAGAAGTTCAGGCTTCGGGGATGGGATCTCAGGTTTATTTTGAAAATGGGGAATCGGGGAGCTTTTCAGAAGTAATTACAGTAAACGAAAAGCTTGAAGTTTTCGAACAGGAGATGCAACCTCTTTTCCAGATTATTATAATAGGATCTGAACACGATGCCGTGCAAATGTGTTCTGCCGCTGCATTGATGGGTTGGGAAGTAAAAGTGGTTGCTTCGCCAGAAGATCCACGGGAAAAAGAAAACTTTCCGGGGGCAGGAGAACTGCTGAATATTGCACCCGAAGAAGCAAAAATGCTGACCATAGATAAAGAAACCGCAGTAATCCTGATGAATCATAACTACGCCAGGGATCTTAGGTTTTTGCTGGCTATAAAAGATGAGGATCCGGCCTATATTGGGTTGTTGGGATCTGTTAAACGTAGAGAGCAGCTTTTTAACGAAATAATAGAACTCCATCCCGAAATTGAGACTGATTTCCTGGATAAGATCTACGGTCCTGCCGGTTTGGATATTGGGGCTGTTACCCCACAGGAAATAGCAATTTCCGTTATTTCTGAAATTCTTACAGTAGTTCGCAAAAAAGAAGCGGTTTCACTAAGGCAAAAGCAGGGAAAGATACATTATTAGTTTGGAAAATATAGCAATAGTTATTGTTGCTGCAGGAAGTTCCAGCAGGATGAATACAGCTAAACAGCTGCTGCCCCTGGGAGATACCACGCTGTTGGGAAACGCGGTGGCGCAGGCAAAAAATTCAGATGCAGAGGATGTTTTTATTGTGCTTGGCGCCAATTCTGAAAAAATCAGATTGCAACAGGAGCTTTATGAAGCTGTATTTGTTGAAAATAAAGATTGGAAACAAGGCATAGGCTCTTCCATTGCCGCCGGAATAAAGTATGTTGCTGAAAATGGCAATTTTGAGGGCATCTTATTGATGCTGGGTGACCAGCCTTTAATTGATTCCTCTTACCTTAATCGAATAATTGCCGAATTCAGGAAAGATTCTTCTAAAATTGTTGCCACAAAATATCCGAAATCCAACGGTGTTCCGGCCATTTTTCCGAATAAATATTTTTCGCAGTTATTGCTTCTGAAAGGAGATACGGGTGCGAAATCGTTGCTGAATAGTAAAAAATCTTCTGTTTTAGCCCTGGATGCGGGAATAAAAATCATGGATGTGGACACTCCTGAAGAATATCGTGAGTTTTGCAAAAGGTATCGTGAATAAAGTCTTTTTTCTCTTTTCCGCAGTTCTCAAAAAAAAAGATTTGAAAGAGGGATAAAAACGACTTACGAATTTCCGTATTTACTCGATAATCAAGATTTTAATACTCCCGAGGCTTTCCTCGAAATGGAAAGTTATTTCTTCTTAATGCTTGGCGGGTTGCCCCAAAGCCATTTATTTTTAAAGATCTGCCTCAAAAATGTCAATTTTCGGTGCCTACAGTATAACTAATCCATAACAATGGCTGGTACAGGTATTTACCTTTCTGAAAAAGTTGGATATTATATTGCTGTTAGCATTTTTTCTAAAGCCATGGCTCTGGAACCCTTAATAAGGATGTGACAGTTCTTAAATTCGGTTTCTTCGAGGTGCTTCTTTAAATTTTCGTTGCTCTTAAACTTGATAATCGTACTTTTATTGGTTTTTGTACGATTAAAATTCTCCCCCAGAAGGTAACATTCTGTAAAGCTGCCTTTTTCAAGGATAGCAACAATTTCCTGGTGCTCTTCTTCCGAAGAAGCGCCTATTTCCAGCATATCCCCTAAAATGACAATTTTCGGCTCTGTGGTTTTTATCTCATCAAAGTTAGAAAGGGCGGCCTGCATGCTTGTAGGATTTGCATTGTAAGCATCCATAAAAATTGTGTTGCTTTCTTTCTTAGTGACCTGGGACCGGTTGTTGGATGGGTTGTATTCTGAAATAGCTTCTTTTACTAATTCAAAAGGCACTTTAAAATACAGGCCAATGCTTATTGCTGCGGCAATGTTCTGAGCATTGTGTTTGCCGGTTATTTTGCTCTGAAAAAGGGTGTCGTTGTAGTTTACGCCCGCGTAAGACTGATTGTCTGCATAAGAGAATTGTACTTTAGCATCTTTTGTGGTTCCAAAGGTAAAGGTGTGGTTATAATTTAGTTGTTTGCGTTGAACCACATCGTCGGTATTTAAAAAAAGTAATTTTTTGTTCTTTTTTATATTGGTGTAAAGTTCGCTTTTGGCTTCAATAACACCTTCGATGTTGCCAAAACCTTCTAAATGTGCTTTTCCGAAGTTGGTAATGTAGCCATAATCGGGTGTGGTAATTTTGCTCAGGGTTTCAATCTCCTTTAGATGATTGGCTCCCATTTCCACAATTCCTATTTCCGTATCTTCATCCATAGAAAGTAATGTGAGGGGAACCCCTATGTGGTTGTTGAGATTGCCTCTTGTGGCAACTGTCTTATATTTCTTTGAAAGAACGGTATTCACTAACTCCTTGGTAGTGGTTTTTCCATTGCTTCCGGTAATGGCAATAATGGGCAAATCGAGGTATTTGCGGTGGAAGGATGCCAACTCCTGGAGTGTCTTTAAAACATCTTTTACTATAATGAAGTTGCGGTTCGTAGCGTAAATTTCTTCGTCTACCACGGCTAGCTTTGCACCTTTTTCCAAAGCTTCACGGGCAAACATATTGCCGTTAAAGTTGGGGCCGCTTAAGGCAAAAAAGATACAACCTTCTGATAATTCCCGGGTGTCGATACAAGCTCCTGAGCTTATCAGGAAGTGCTGGTGAATTTGTGCTACGTTCATAAAATAAAGCTATAAAAAAAGCCCTAAAAATTAGGGCTTTATAAGTTTTTTAACCAAATATTCTAATTTCTGGCCGTTTTATTTTCCGTTTTGGATTTAGAACCTACTCTGGACATGGCATTTCTAAACCCAATATAATCTGTAGCCATATCCTGAGGGAAGTACCTTCTTTGTGCCGGATCCAACCAGTAAGCGCGGTCTCTCCACGATCCTCCTTTATAAACTCTTACTTCGTCGCTTATAAGTGTGGTCCTGGTTTCGGTGTCATAACCTCTTTGTGCAACGGTTCCTGTTGTATCGTTAAGTTGCACATTATCATAAGTAGGGGAATTATACATTCTTTTTGAAGGATCTGTTGCATCCTGGAAGGGCTGGTAATATCTCGTGGAGCTTTTATCACCATCCCGGAAATTTCTCTGGTCGCTTTCGGTGAAATTTGTTCTCATGTAAGTATCCTCTTCGGTCACCGGTACCTGGGCAATTTCACCTGGGAGATTTCTGGCTATCAGTTTTCCGTTTGCTAAAGTGTCATAAACCACTTCGTCTGCACCAAGTATTCTTACACTTCCGTCCTCATTAATGGCGTTTTTGGTGTAAACGTTTCCTCTGTAGTAATTAAAGTCGTTAAACTCATCATCTACTATAGGGCGGTACACATCTGCCACCCATTCTGCCACGTTACCGGCCATATCGTAAAGGCCAAAATCGTTGGGAGCGTAAGATTTAATTTCCGCAGTAATATCTGCGCCGTCATCACTCCATCCGGCAATTCCACCATAATCTCCATCACCTTGTTTAAAGTTGGCTAATTGATCACCCTGCCTTTTTACATCACCCGATCTTGTGTACTGCCCGTCCCAAGGATATTTTTTTCTACCTCTGTAGACGTTGTAGTTTCTTATTCCTACTAAGCCAAGCGCAGCATACTCCCACTCTGCTTCAGTAGGCAGCCTGTATTCCGGAGAAAGAAGACCGCTTTCCCGCGAAGCGTAAACTTTCCTTCTTGGGTTTCCTTCGTCGTTGGTATCCTCTAATCTCTCCTGTACTTCTTCACCCTGGCTTAACTCTGCGTTTCCGCCATAGACATTTTCGGGATCGTGGATATATCCTTCAGTATTAAAAAGTTCTCCCGGTCCTGCTTTATATTGTGCGCCTTCTGCAAGATAACCTTCTTCCATTAGCTTCATTTCATTTAACCTTTGAGTCCTCCAGTTGCTAAATTCATCTGCCTGGATCCAGCTTACCCCAACGACAGGATATTCTGCATAGGCAGGGTGGCGCAGGTAGTTGTTTACCATTGTCTCGTTAAAACCTAAGCGGTTTCTCCATACCAAAGTATCGGGAAGTGCTCCTTCATAAATATTTCTGTATCGTTGTTCTGAAGGGGGAGTATGACGCTTTATCCAGGAGAGGTACTCAAGGTACATTTTATTTGTGACTTCAGTTTCGTCCATATAAAAGGACTGTACGTGTTGCTGTGTAGGGGTGTTGTTCCAGTCGTGCATAGGGTCATCCTGGACCCGACCCATTGTAAAAGTTCCTCCCTCTACAAAAACAAGGCCCGGTGCCGTTTCCTGTTCTTTATAATCTGAATTGTATTGGAAACCACCTTCGTCGGAATTAATATCCCAACCGGTGGCACGGGAAGTATTTTTATAATCCCTCGAGTTGTTACAGCTTATCAGACCTACGCCGAAGGCAAATACAAAAAATGCTCTTATAGCAATATCTGTTCTCATGTTCATCATCTCTTTAGATAGATTTTTAGGCTTTGCAATATAGTAATTAACGCTAAATCTGCAAGATTATTTCATTATATTAAAAATGTCCTGAAAATCCTTTAACTGCCTGATGTGCTTGATGCTTACCAACTTTTTAGTAGGTCTGATGAAGCGCTAAAAGTAGTTGCTTTTGGACTTCCGGGCTGCGCAAAAATAACCCTTTTTTCTTTTAGTGCCTTCTTCTGGGTAAAAATAATGACTGGCATAAAAAGGCTGAAGCAATATTTTTTGAATTTAATAGTTATTACTAAGTGCCAGCCTGGATTAACTTGGCTTTTTCAATGGATTAAAGGTTTTGTTTTGTCTCGTTTCCATTGTTTTAATTGTAATTTTGGTAGGAAGGTTCTTTCTTAGCCAGAATTAAAATATATATTTGTTACAGATAATGTTCAGAATGAAAAAAATTACACTTATGCTGGTTGGAGCCAGTTTTTTGTCTGGTCTTTCATCTTTTGCTCAGGAAGAGCGGGACAGGGTAATTACAACCGCAGTTCCTTTTTTGCAGGTTGCGGCAGATGCACGTGCTGCGGGGATGGGTGACCAGGGTGTTGCAACTTCTGTAGATGCTTTTTCCCAACAATGGAACCCTGCAAAATATGCTTTTTCTGAAATGCAGCAGGGGATAGGTGTTTCTTATACTCCCTATCTTAGTAATATAGTAAATGATATTTTCCTCGGTAATTTTAGTTACTTCTATAAGCTGAACGATCGTAGCGCGTTTGCTTCCAGCCTCAGGTATTTTAGTTTAGGATCTATTGAAACGAGAAATACTTTCGAACAGGCCCCGCTGCAATTAAATCCCAATGAATTTACTTTTGATCTGTCCTACTCGCTTAAATTAAGTGAAAATGTTTCTATGGCAGTGGCGGGTAGATACCTGCGATCTGACCTCGGCTTGCAGGATGAAGAAGATGAGCCCGGTTCTAGTTTCGGTGTTGATATTGCGGCTTTTTACCAAAGTGATGTTATCTATATGAATAGCTTCGATGGGCGTTGGAGGCTGGGTGCAAATATTTCAAACATCGGTCCCAAGATAAAGTACGATGATGCGGGACAGGAGAATTTTATACCGACAAATTTTAAAGCAGGAGCCGGGTTTGATTTTATTCTGGATCCGGACAATCGCATAGGAACTTACATTGAGATAAATAAACTGCTGGTGCCAACTCCGCAGGATTTTAACGACGACGGGGATATTGATGCGGAAGATGATATTGAATATAATGATATAGGAGCTATAGAAGGAATCTTCACTTCTTTTGGAGATGCTCCCGATGGTTTTGGAGAAGAATTAAGAGAGGTCACTTTGGCTTTGGGTGCAGAATATATGTACAGGGATGTTTTTGCTTTTAGAGCAGGATATTTTTCTGAAAGTGAAACCAAGGGCTCAAGAAAATTTATTTCTTTTGGAGCTGGTTTTGTCTACGAAATAGTGGATATTGATATTTCTTACCTGTTTTCAACTTCAGATGTGCCGAGCCCGCTGGAGGGAACTTTGCGCTTTGGCCTTACCTTTAATTTTGGCCAGGAATTCGTTAACTAATGCTGAAGAAAATACAATCCCTTAAAAGTATCTTATCCCGATTTGATACTTTTTTTGTTTGAACTAACTTGGGTTTCCAATAAAATGCTATGAAATCTTTAAAAATCACTTCTCACCTGGAAGTTTACGATTCTCTCGACGAGCTGCCCCGGGAAGTCTCTGTGTTAATGCAAGAAGCTTTTGAGGCCAGGGATAATGCCTACGCGCCATATTCTGAATTTAATGTTGGTGCGGCAATTCTTCTGGAAAATGATGAGGTGGTAACAGGAAGTAATCAGGAAAATGCATCTTACCCTTCGGGACTTTGTGCCGAGCGTACGGCATTTTTCTACGCAGGATCAAAATATCCGGGGGTAAAAATGAAGAAAGTAGCTATTTCGGCAAAATCACTTAAGCATATAGTTGCTGCGCCCATTTCGCCCTGTGGTGCCTGCAGGCAGGTAATGGCAGAATATGAGGTGAACCAGGATGCCGCTATTGAGCTGTATTTTATGGGCGAAACAGGAAAAATTTTAAAAGCTAAATCTGTCAGGGATCTGTTGCCATTAATATTCGACAGGAACAGCTTATAAGGTTTTCGTTATTTTTTGCAGCAAAACTGTTTTTCATTCTTGTTGAAAATAGTATTTTTGTTATCCGCTTGGCAAAATCCATGTGTCCGGCCTAAATTTTATACTTTGATATGAAGAAAATCACAAAAGCCACCTACTTAAAGTGGTACGAGGATATGTTATTTTGGCGCAAATTTGAAGATAAACTTGCGCAGGTTTATATTCAGCAGAAGGTTAGAGGTTTCTTACACCTTTATAACGGGCAGGAAGCTATTCTTGCGGGAGCTCTTCACGCTATGGATTTGGAAAAAGATAAAATGATTACTGCTTACCGTAACCACGTGCAGCCTATAGGAATGGGTGTAGACCCTAAAAGGGTAATGGCAGAGCTTTATGGAAAAGGCACAGGTACTTCTCAGGGTCTTGGAGGATCTATGCATATTTTCTCTAAGGAACACAGATTTTACGGAGGTCATGGTATTGTAGGTGGACAAATTCCCCTGGGGGCAGGTCTTGCCTTTGCAGATAAGTATTTCAAAAGAGATGCTGTGACGCTAACTTTTATGGGTGATGGAGCCACGCGCCAGGGAGCACTTCATGAAACGCTTAATATGGCTGTAAAAATGGACCTTCCGGTTGTTTTTTGTGTAGAGAATAACGGGTATGCTATGGGAACATCTGTAGCCCGTACCTCGAAAGGAACAGATATCTGGAAACTTGGGCAGGGTTACGAGATGCCTTGTGGACCTGTAGATGCGATGAATGCAGTAAAAGTTGCTGAAGCTTTAGATGAGGCAATCGACAGGGCGAGAAAAGGAAACGGACCAACTTTTCTTGAATTAAAAACATACAGATATCGTGGGCACTCTATGAGTGATGCCCAAAAGTACCGTACCAAAGATGAGGTGGCCGAGTATCAGAAACTCGATCCTATCACCCAGGTGTTGGATGTTATAAAAGATAAAAAATACGCTTCTGAGAAGGAGATCAAAGAAATAGATAAACGCGTTAAAGATAAAGTATCAGAATGTGAGAAATTTGCTGAAGAGTCAGATTTCCCTGATAAAAATATTATGTACGACGTGGTTTATGAACAGGAAGACTACCCGTTTTTATCACATAAAGTAAACTAAATTATGGCTGAAGTAATTAATATGCCGCGATTGAGCGACACCATGGAAGAAGGTGTTGTGGCACAGTGGCTAAAGAAAAAAGGTGATAAGGTTGAAGAAGGAGATATTCTTGCCGAAATAGAAACCGATAAGGCGACTATGGAGTTTGAATCTTTCTACGAAGGTACCTTGCTCCATATAGGTATTGAAGAAGGTGAAACTGCACCTGTTGATACCCTTTTGGCTATAATTGGTGAAGAAGGGGAGGATATTTCTGACCTTATTAACGGCGGTGGCTCGTCTGATAAGAAAGAAGAGGAATCTTCTGATGATAAAAAGGAGAAATCTAAAGAGGAATCTGAAGAAGATGCTTCAGATGAAGATGATTCTGAAGAAAGTGGTGATGGTGAAATTCCTGAAGGAGTGGAAATCATAAACATGCCCCGCCTTAGTGACACCATGGAAGAAGGAACTGTGGCGAGCTGGCTTAAAAAAGAAGGTGATAAAGTTGAAGAAGGAGATATTCTTGCTGAAATTGAAACCGATAAGGCGACGATGGAATTTGAATCTTTCTATGAAGGAACTTTGCTTAAAATCGGGATCCAGGAAGGCGAAACTGCAAAAGTAGACAGCCTTTTGGCAATTATCGGCCCTGAAGGGACAGATGTTTCCGGAATAAGTGAAGGTGGTGCAAAGAAATCTTCAGGAAAATCTGATAAGAAATCTGATAAAAAAGAAGATAAAACTGCAGAAAAGCAGAAAGATATAGCTGCTACAGAAGAAAAAAGCGCTACAACTTCAGAATCTAAAGACGGCGGAAGAATTTTTGCTTCTCCGCTAGCCAAGAAAATGGCTGAAGAAAAAGGAATTGATCTTTCAAAAGTAGAAGGTTCCGGAGAAAACGGAAGAATTGTTAAGAAAGACATCGAGTCTTACAAACCTTCAGAAAAATCTGCTGAGCAAACGCAGGGTACTGCAGGTAGCGAAGAGCAAAGAGCTTCTGTACAGCCTTATGTTCCTGCCGGCGAAGAAAGTTTTGAGGAAGTGAAGAATTCTCAGATGCGTAAAGTGATTGCCAAGAGGTTAGGTGAATCTAAATTTACCGCTCCGCATTATTACCTTACTATAGAGGTGGATATGCAAAACGCGATGGCTTCCCGTAAGCAGATTAACGAAATGCCAGATGTAAAGGTTTCCTTTAACGATATGGTGATTAAGGCAAGTGCAATGGCGCTTAGAAAACATCCGCAGGTAAACAGCCAGTGGACCGGTGAGTCTATGAAACTTGCAAAACATATCCACATGGGTGTGGCCGTTGCAGTAGAAGAAGGGCTTGTGGTACCTGTGCTTAAATTTGCAGACCAGATGTCTATGACGCAAATTGGCGGTAACGTGAAAAACCTTGCCGGTAAGGCCAAGAACAAAAAGCTACAGCCTCAGGAGATGGAAGGCAGTACTTTTACAGTTTCTAACCTTGGAATGTTCGGGATTGTAGAATTTACAAGTATTATTAATCAGCCGAATTCCGCTATTCTTTCCGTAGGAACGATTGTAGAGAAGCCGGTGGTTAAAAACGGACAAATTGTAGTTGGAAACACCATGAAGCTTACCTTAGCCTGTGACCACAGAACTGTGGATGGAGCTACGGGAGCGGCTTTCCTTCAAACATTAAAAACATATATGGAGAACCCGGTAACTATGTTGGCATAACACCGGCTTTTTTCAATAAACACTATTAAAATCCCACACTAAGTGGGATTTTTTTATCTTTAGCGCCAACGGGTTTTAAACGGCCGCATCATTAACTATAGGTCGATATTTGCCATTTTTAAAGCACTTCTTAAATAGCTTAAAAACATGAAAAACAACATTTTTAAATTAACTGCGTTGCTTTTTGCAGCCGTTTTCCTGGCCTGTAACTCCACTCAGGATAAAACTTCAACAAATTCTGCCGTTCAGGACGCAGAAATGGCCGGTTTTGAGGTTTCAGAAGCCAAAATTGAAGAAAATTTAGGCTTTTTAGCTTCAGATGAGCTCCAGGGAAGGGCCACGGGGACTGAAGGCATAGAAAAGGCCGCAACTTTTATTGAAGAATACTTCCGTGAGCATAATGTAGAACCCTATTTTGAAGATTACCGGGACCGCTTTGAAGTTGAAGGGAAAGAGGCATTTAATGTTGTAGGTTTTTTAGAGGGTAATGATCCGGAATTAAAGGATGAATTTATAATAATAGGCGCTCATTACGACCATATTGGCTTCGGTGAAGCTGTGGGCAACGATTCTATTGCAAACGGAGCTAACGACAACGCCGCGGGCACTGTCGCGGTGATGGAACTGGCCGGAAAGTTTGCTGAAACGGACAATAATGGCCGGAGTTTGCTGTTTATCCTCTTTTCTGGTGAAGAATTGGGCCTTACGGGCTCTGAGCATATTGCGCAGAAGTTAAAAGCTGAAAATCTTGATCTGTACGCTGTGGTTAACCTGGAAATGATTGGTGTTCCCATGCAGGGAAAGGATCATTTGGCATATTTAACCGGTTACGAAAATTCAAATTTTGCTGAAAAGTTTAATGAATACGCCGGGGAGAAGGTCTTGGGTTTTTTACCGCAGGCTAAGGAATACAACCTCTTTCAGCGGAGTGACAATTATCCGTTTTTTGAAGAATTTAATGTTCCGGCACAAACCATTAGTACTTTCGATTTTACAAATTATGAATATTATCACCACGTTTCTGATGAGGCCGATAATATGAATTTTCAGCATATGGCCAATTTAATAGAAGCGATCTTTCCCGCAATATCAAAAATGACAACTACTGAAGAAAAAGAAATAAAATTGAATTAAAATGAAGCATGTGATTATCACCGGAACAAGCAGGGGAATTGGTTTTGAACTAACCAAAAAATTTGCTGAAGCAGGCCATAAAATTCTTGCCCTCTCCAGGGATACGAAGCCTGTTTCCAACCTTCATCTTAAGAATGTAGAAGTACTAGCCTGCGATATTACGAAAAAAGAAGATCTTGAAAAAGTAAGCAGGTTTGTTTCTTCAGAATGGGAAAAAGTTGATATTCTTGTCAATAACGCGGGGATGCTCATCAATAAACCTTTTCAGGAACTTAGTCTGGAAAATTTTAACAGCGTCTATCAAACAAACGTGATGGGTGTGGTGGGGCTCCTTCAGGAAATATTGCCTTTTATGAAGAAGGATGCTCATGTGGTGAATATAAGCACGATGGGCGGTGTACAAGGGAGCATGAAATTTCCTGGATTATCGGCCTATAGTTCCAGCAAAGCCGCCATAATTACTTTAACTGAGTTACTTGCTGAAGAATATAAGGAAACTGGACCTTCTTTTAACGTTTTAGCCCTGGGAGCAGTACAAACAGAAATGCTGGAAGAGGCTTTTCCCGGTTATAAAGCACCACTTTCTGCAGAAGAAATGGCAAAATACATTTTCAACTTCAGTTTAACAGGAAATAAATTCTACAACGGCAAATTATTACAGGTTTCCAACAGTACTCCATAAATTTTAATGAAGCATATTCTTGAGAAATATTTGCCCAGTCATGCGCTGGAGCCCGTTTTTGTGCTTATTCAGTCCAATAATGTGCACCTTAAAATTGTAAATGAACGCAGGACAAGGCATGGCGATTACCGGAAAATGCCAGACGGAGTACAGCAAATTACCATAAATGCGAACCTGAACAAATACCGGTTTTTAATTACCTTAATACACGAAATCGCGCACCTGGTGGCTTTTAACGAGTTCGGAAGGAATATTAAACCCCACGGCGCCGAATGGAAGATCACATTCCGCAATTTAATGCTTCCGTTTATTCGCCCTGAAATTTTTCCGACGAAACTTTTGCCCGTGATTGCCAACCATTTTCGTAATCCGAAGGCAAGCAGCGATACCGACGCGAGACTTTCTGTAGCTTTAAAAAGTTACGACCCACAGAACGATAAAAATTATATCTTCGAAATTCCTTTTGGAGGTGTTTTCAGAATTTACAATGGAAAGACTTTTAAGCGGGGCCCAAAAAGGATTAAGAGGTACGAATGTTTGGAAATTTCAACAGGAAAGGTTTACTTATTTCAGCCAAATGCTGAAGTAGAACTGTTAAAAAATTAATCAGAATTTAGATGAATAGTAACTATTATGCGATATTAATGGCCGGTGGGGTCGGTTCCAGGTTCTGGCCTGTGAGCACTTCTGCCTGTCCCAAGCAATTTCAGGATATTTTAGGCGCCGGTGAAACCCTTATCCAGACAACCTTTGCCCGCCTTTTAAAAATAGTTCCGCAGGAAAATATCTACATTCTTACCAACGCGCGTTATGAGGAAACTGTAAAAGATCAAATTCCCGGGATTAAACAGGAGCAAATTGTATTGGAACCGGTGATGCGCGATACGGCGCCCAGCATTTTGCTTGCTGCTCTCAAAATACAAGAAAGGAACAAAGATGCCAAAATGATAGTGGCACCCAGCGACCATTGGATACAGGGCGTAGATAAGTTTGTTGATGACCTTAATTTTGCTTTTGAAGCTGTTGATGATAGTGACAAACTGGTAACGCTGGGGATAAAACCAACTTTTCCAAACACAGGTTACGGATATATAAAATTTGAACAGTCTGAAGATAAAAGGCTTATTCCTGTAGAACAATTTACAGAAAAACCCACCTTCAAAAGAGCGGAAAAATTTCTGGAAGAAGGTAATTATGCCTGGAACGCCGGAATCTTTATCTGGAATGTATCTTCAATAATTAAAAACTTTGAAAAGTATCTTCCTGAGATGTTTAATCTTTTTCAGAAGGGAAAAGACTATTGGAATACAGAGGAAGAACAGGGGTTCATAAATGACAATTATCACCTTGCCAACAAAATTTCGATAGATTACGGCATTATTGAAAAAGCCGAAAATGTCTTTATGATCCCGGCCAATTTTGGATGGAACGACCTGGGGACCTGGGGATCTTTACAGGAGCAACTTCCGCAGGATGATGCCGGTAATACAGTAATAAATGCACGGTTGCTTCCATTTGAAGCTGAAGGTAATATTGTTAGGGCAGAAGAAAACAAAATTGTCGTCCTGGAAGGTCTTAAAGATTACATAGTTCTGGAGAACGAGCAGGTACTGCTTATTGTTCCGAAGAAAAATGAACAGGCGATAAAGGAAATACGACAAAAGGCAATAGAAAAGTTTGGGGATAAACTTGGTTAACAGATGGAAAACAAAGAAAATTCTTCAACTGATCCCGGAAGCGGGAACAGCAATGCAAAGCTCTCTTCAGACGCAAAACATCTGATAAAACACTCCCGGTCGTTCTTTTCAGAATTACTGGATATCCTTACCGACACCGACAGGGAGACCACCATAGAAATGGTGAAGAAAGATATTTCTTTTAAAGGGCATAACGCCTGGATCCTTATTTTCTCAATTTTTGTGGCTTCCATAGGTCTTAATGTAAGTAGTCCTGCCGTAGTAATTGGAGCGATGCTAATTTCTCCCCTAATGGGACCAATTGTTGGAGTTGGCTTGTCTGTTGCCATTAATGACATCGATACTTTAAAGCGTTCACTAATCAATCTTGCGGTAATGGTAGTGCTAAGCGTTTTAACCGCCTACCTCTACTTTCTTATTTCTCCAATTGAACAGGAGACGCCTGAACTTGTAGCGCGTACCTATCCTACAATCCTGGATGTTCTTGTGGCGATCTTTGGTGGTTTGGCTCTAATCGTGGCCAAGACAAAAAAAGGGACTATTGCCAGCGTAATTATGGGGGTTGCTATTGCGACAGCCCTTATGCCACCGCTCTGTACAGTGGGTTATGGTTTAGCCATTGCCAATTGGGAATATGCCGGGGGAGCTCTCTATCTTTTTGCCATAAATTCTGTTTTTATAGCCCTTTCTACATTTGTGGTGGCAAAAATCCTTGGTTTCCCATTAGTGAGGTATGCCAACAGTAAGCGGAGAAGAAATACGGCCAGGCTGGCTTCTCTACTCGCCGTCCTTGTAATGATTCCAAGTATTTTTCTGTTTATAAACCTCCTTAGGGAGCAGGTTTTTGTAACCAGGACCAGAGAGTTCGTAGAAAATCAGATCGATTTTCCCGGAGCTGAAGTTGTAAAATTTGCACAGGATTACAAAACTAAATTTGTGGATGTTTACCTAATTGGTCGCCCCGTTCCACAATCACAGATCCAGGACTGGGTGGAAGAAATAAAATCTTTGGATGAACTGCAGGATGTAAACCTTAGAATCCACCAGGGAACTGATCAAAGTTCTGAAATGGCAGAGCGCCTTTCTTCTGAAGTTAGGGCGGGCATACTTGAGGATCTTTATGTGAGGAACCAGCAGGTTGTGGAAGATAAGGATGCGCGTATCCAGCTTCTGGAAAATGAACTTTTGAGGTACAGGGCGGCAGGAATTCCTTTTGAAGCCATAAGCAGGGAAGCGCAAATTAATTATACTAATCTCGAGCAGATAAGTTATTCCAATAATATCGTAACTGATTTTTCACGTATAGATACTATTCCTACTTTTAATGTTAAATGGGATAATTCCCTTCCCAGGAATGCCCGGCAGCGGGAAATGGAAAAACTAAGGGACTGGCTTCAGGTGAGGTTATCTCTGGATACGCTTGCGGTACAATCTCTAAATTGATCTACAGCCCCTGGAGTTGCGCCTGTTTTACTTTTTTAAATAAATCTGAAGAATATACAAAATCCGTTACCGCCTCGTTGTCGGTTTTAAAAATCTCGCTTTTGTCACCTTTCCAGGCAAGTACGCCATCTTTAAGGAAAGCGATATTTTCTCCTATTTCCAGAACAGAATTCATGTCGTGGGTGATTACGACGGTAGTAATATCATATTCTACCGTAAGTTCGTGGATAAGGTTATCTATAACAGTGGCTGTTTTTGGATCAAGTCCCGAGTTGGGCTCATCACAAAACAGATATTTTGGCTTGTTTACAATTGCGCGGGCTATGGCCACCCTTTTTTGCATACCACCACTAATTTCTGCGGGGAATTTTTTTCCGTTACCGGTAAGGTTTACCCTTTCCAGAACTTCATTAACCCTTTCCAGATGATCTTTCTTGCGCCCCTTTTTAAACATTCTTAGAGGGAACATCACATTTTCTTCAACCGTCATTGAATCAAAAAGAGCACCTCCCTGGAAGAGCATTCCAATTTCTTTCCGAAGATCACGCTTTTGCTCCGGATTAAAACTAGAATAAGGTTTTCCGTCATATTCAATAGTTCCTTTTTCCGGAGTAAATAAACCCAGCATAGACTTCAACAGAACACTTTTCCCCGAGCCGGATTGTCCTATAATAAGGTTTGTTTTTCCGGTATCAAATACAAAATTGACCCCTTTAAGGACATCTTGTTCAGCAAAACTTTTATGTAGATCTTTAATTTCTATCATCTTAGCTAAGTAATAATTGGGTTACAACGTAGTTTGTGATAATTATAACAACGCTCGTCCATACAAAAGAGGTCGTACTTGCCTTCCCCACTTCCAGAGATCCTCCTGTCATGTAATAGCCGTGGTATGCAGGAACAGTGGCGAGGATCATGGCAAAGAGGAAGGTTTTGAAAAAAGCATAAAACACCTGAAAGCCTACAAAGTCGTCCTGTAACCCTGCAATAAATTCGTCGGGTACCACAAAGCCGCCCAATACAGCAGATGCGTAAGCTCCTACTATCCCCAGGAACATCGAAATAGCGATAACAAAGGGATAAGTGAGCATCGCAATAATCTTAGGTAAAACTAGATAATTAAGAGAGTTTATACCCATAACTTCTAGTGCATCAATTTGTTCTGTGACCCTCATGGAACCTATGCTGGAGGTAATAAACGAACCTACTTTTCCCGCCATAATAATAGAGATAAATGTAGGGGAGAATTCTAAAATTATGGATTGTCGTGCAGCATAAGCTATTAAAGCTTTTGGTATTAGGGGGTTATTAAGATTTAAAGCGGTTTGAAGAGCAACTACTCCTCCAATGAAAAAGGATAGAAAAGCAACAATCCACAATGAACCTATTATAAGTTCATTTATTTCTTTAAAAATTAATTCTTTCAGTACAGAGCGTTTGGTCATTCTCCCAAACACCCCTTTAATCATTAAAAAGTATTCACCAATAGAATGCAGATAACCCATCCAACAATTTTTGTAAAGCTAAAATACAAAAAAGTAGCACGAAAGTATTTAACGTAGAATTAAAGTTTATGGCTTTTAGTTTATTAATTTTGGGCTTCTGAATAAATTCAATATGAAACGGTTACTTTTTTTACTTATGGCGTTAATCTGTACATTTCCGCTAAGAGCACAGGAAAATGACAGGAATAAAACAAAACTGGTGGTTGGTATAGTGGTAGACCAAATGCGTTACGATTACCTCACCCGCTTCTGGGACCGGTATGGCGATGAGGGATTTAAAAGATTGGTTAACGAGGGCTATAACTTTAAAAACAACCACTTTAATTATGTCCCTACCTATACAGCTCCCGGCCATGCGTCTGTTCACACTGGTACCGGTCCTGCAAACCATGGGATAATCGGAAATAACTGGTACAATAAATTTGAGGATGAACTGGTCTATTGCACAGGGGACGAATCTGTGGAACCCATAGGTACAAATTCTAATGCGGGAAAAATGTCTCCACATAGAATGAAAGTTACCACTATTGCAGATCAAAATCGTTTGCACACTCAAATGCGGGGTAAAACCATTGGAGTTTCGATAAAAGACCGTGGATCTATACTACCTGCGGGCCATACAGCAAATGCGGCATACTGGTTTCTTGGAGGCGATGAAGGAAAGTTCATTACCAGCTCTTTTTATATGGAAGAATTGCCAAAATGGGTTAAGGACTTTAATAATTCCAATGCTGCGGAATCTTATTTTAAGACCTGGAATACGTTATATCCTGTGGGAAGTTATATAGAAAGCGGCATAGATGTTAACAATTTTGAATATGGATTTAAAGGTAAAGCAGATGCTTCGTTTCCTTATGATCTTGCTGCATTAAGAAATGATAACAGCGGATTTGATCTCATTACACAAACTCCCTTTGGAAATGATCTAACGCTGGATTTTGCATTGGCGGCGATAAAAGCCGAAGAACTTGGACAGGATGAAGATACAGATTTTCTTGCCCTTAGCTTTTCCAGTACCGATAAAGTGGGCCATAATTTTGGTGTAAATTCCAAGGAAATTGAGGACACTTACCTTAGATTGGATAAAAATATTGCCACCTTACTACAATATCTGGACGAAAATATAGGTAAGGAAGCCTATACCGTTTTTCTCACTGCAGACCATGGTGGAGGGGACGTTTCTGCATATCTGGAATCTGTGAAAATCCCTGCAGGATATTTTAATTCCGAAGATTTTATAGAAAACTTACATACTTATGTGATTGGGGAATTTGGGGAAACCAATCTTATTTCAGAAATTTATAATGATCAGGTTTTCTTCAATTATGAGGCGCTGTATGATGCGGAGATTAATGCTGACGAACTTGAAGATAAAATAGCACAATATATTCTTAAGCAGGATCAGATAGACCGGGTTTATACACGTTCTCAATTGGAAAATGGGAGTTATACAAGAGAAATGGGAGCTGCAATCCAGCAGGGTTTTAACCAAAAGCGCAGTGGCGATGTAGTTTACGTACTCGATCCCGCGGTGGTTTCTTATTCCAAAAAGGGCTCTATGCACGGTAGCGGCTTTACCTACGATACCCATGCACCGCTTATTTTCTTCGGAAATGGTGTTCAGCATGGCAGTACTACAGAGCGTTCGGAAATTGTGGATATTGCCCCAACCGTTTCGGCCCTGCTGGGAATTTCTTTGCCTAATGCAGCTACCGGTAAGCCACTGTATATGATGCTGGATCGAAAGGAATTATCAGAATAATTTTTTCCGGATATTCTTCCAACGGAAGTTTCTTATAAAGCGGCCTTCTTCTTCAGAAACAAGGAAAGGCTGCTTTTCTTTTTTAGCTTTAGAATAACCGGCAAGATATTCCTGAAGGATTTCCGCATCCTTGTAGTTTATACTCATTTTTAGAGCGCTGAGAAAAGCCAGTTTAAAGCCGTACCTCATTTTATATAGTGCTTCCCCCTGAAGTTTCTTTGCCTCCGGATTATAAGATTTGCCCGTGGGCCGCAGGTGCTTTACCTTCAGGCCGGGGATGGTTAACGTTCGAAAATTGTAATATTTTGCCAGCAATTCATCTACCGTGTCCCAGCCAATAGAAGCTTTTAATCCGCCGATTTTCTCAAAACATTCTGCTGAGTATAATTTTACAGGACCACGTATATGTTCTTTATCTGAAATCTTCTCGTGCACCCATTCTGATTTTTTATTTTGAACATAAACATTTCCGGCGCACATTCCCAAATCGGGATGTTTCTGAAAGTTTTTTACTATTTCCTGAAAATAATCTGGAGGAAGTAAAACATCTGCATCAAATTTTCCTATAAGATCGTAATTTCCGTTGCTGTGGGAAAGTCCGAAATAAAAATTACTAATTATTTTTGAGCCCGGCATGTGCAGGGATTCAGACTTGTGCCTGTACGCCTTGATCCAGGTATGTTTTCTACTAAACTCCTGCGCAACCAAAAAAGTTTTGTCTGTAGAATTGTCATCGGCAATAATTAATTCATCCGGCTGCCTTGTCTGGCTCACAAAAGAAGAAAGGCAATCTGCAATATTCGCTTCTTCATTATATGCCGGAATGATAATGCTGAGTTTCATGCAGGAATTTGCTTCAATTTTAATCCAAATATGAAGAAAAACATCCAGTTCTTTACAGGCTTCTGCTTTCTTTTTATCAAATCAGTTTTCGTTCAGCAGTATGAGGTAGGCTGTTATAAAAAAATACAAAATTCTTTACAAAATTTTAAGTGAGGAGGTAAAAACGGCAAATATCAGCCTAATCCGATGATTTTCACTTCCGTTCAGCGTACACCGCGTAATAACGCGGAGTAAATTTTCGTAATAGCGGGCGTATACCAATCTTTTTGACGGGATTAGTCCATTTTTTGGTCTTCTTGATCTCCCAGCCGGCCTTTTCTAATAACCAGTCGAACTGCCAGTCTTCGAATTCGTGATAATGACGGTCCCTCTTGTCTGTTTTACTCCTGTAGGCACTGGAAAACCACAATTTTAACGGAATAGTAGCTACCAGCTTCTCTGCCTGTATGTCTTTTAAAACATTATATGGAGCCACAAGGTGCTCAAAGATTTCAAAGGCGGTTACCACATCAAAATTGCCATTTTGGACTGCGCTTGTTTCTACATCCAAATCTTCGCCCATAGTATTTTCTACGGAATAGTTATGCTCCCGCATAATTTTTACAAATGGATTTTCTACACCTAAATCCAGGACCCTGGCCGGGGCCGGTACATTTTCCTTTAGAAAATCCATGGTTTTACGATACCTCTTATGCGGAAAATTATTTTCGTACATACTAATTAATATTCGTATACGATGGCATTAATGTTCATTCCCGCACCAACACTGGCCAAAATAACCACATCTCCTTTTTCCAGTGCCTGGTCTTTCATTTCTCCTTTTATTACCAGGTCCAGAAGGGTAGGCACGGTAGCCACGCTACTGTTCCCAAGTTCACGAATGGTCATTGGCGTTACGTTTGCAGGGGCTTTTTTTTCATACAATTTATAGAAACGATCTATAATGGCATCATCCATTTTTTCGTTTGCCTGGTGAATAAAAACCTTTTTTAGATCATCTATGGATTTACCACTGTTGTCGAGACAGGATTTCATAGCCTGCGGAACGTGTTTTAAAGCAAATTCGTAAATTTTACGTCCGTTCATCTTGATATACCGCACATCTTCAGGAGATTCGGTATTATTTGATTTTCCGAAGTAGATATAGTTCGCTTCTTCGTAAGAGTAAGTGGCGCTACTGTGACAAAGGATTCCTCCCATTTCTTCTGAAGCTTCCACAACTGCTGCCCCGGCACCATCAGAAAAAATCATGGCATCCCTGTCGTGCTTATCTACGACACGTGATAAAGCTTCGGCACCTATAACAAGGCACTTTTTTGCCATTCCGCAGCGGATAAAAGCTTGTGCCTGGATCATTCCTTCAATCCAGCCCGGACAGCCAAAAAGTACATCGTAACCAACGCAGGATGGATTTTTTATCTTCAATTCGTACTTCACGCGGGTAGCCATACTGGGCACCGTGTCACTTTGGAGGCTCTGGAATTTCACATCGCCATAATTATGCGCAACAATAATATAATCTAAGGTTTCGGGATCAATTTCCGAGTCTTTAATCGCCTTTTCTGCAGCGATAATTGCCATTTGGGAGGTGGTGAGCTCTTTATCAAGATATCGCCGCTCCTCAATTCCAGTAATGGCTTTAAATTTCTTTATTGTAGTTTCATTATCGTGCGGAAAAGTTGAACCGTCTGTATTGAAAAACTCGTGTTGATGAAAGTCGGCATTTTTCGTGATCACATTTGGGATATAACTTCCCGTACCGGTAATTTTAATATTCATCATGCATATTCTGATTATTGGCTTCTAATTTAACGAAATTTTAATAAATGTGTCGTTTACCGTGTAGGATAATTACGATGTCTGAAGAGTATTTCTTTTGCTGAAAAAAGAGGCTGTCTCAAAATTACAGTTTTCGGTAAACTGTTTTTTGATACAGCCTCTTTCTGCTTCCGGATTTCAATGTATTGAATTCCTGAAATTTATTCCGAATAAAAATTATTCCTTGCCTTTAGAAATACCTGCTTATATATTTAAGCATAATCTTCAGTAGGAGGGCAGGTACACATCAGGTTCCGGTCTCCAAAAGCTTCATCTACACGTCTCACACCTGGCCAGAATTTATTTTCGGCAATATAATCTAAAGGATAAGCAGCTTTTTCCCTGCTGTAAGGAAAAGTCCACTCGTCTGATGTTAGCATCTTCAAAGTATGAGGCGCATTTTTTAAAACGTTATTTTCTTCTTCGGCTGAAGTTTCACTAATTTCTTTCCTGATGGAAACAAGGGCATCACAAAACCGGTCAAGTTCGGCTTTACTTTCACTCTCTGTAGGTTCGATCATCACAGTTCCCGCTACCGGAAACGATACAGTAGGTGCATGAAAGCCATAGTCGATAAGCCGCTTCGCAATATCGCTCACTTCTATCCCGTTTGCTTTAAAAGGCCGGCAATCTACAATCATCTCATGGGCAGCCCGCCCTCTTTCTCCGGAATATAATGTTTTATAATGTTCATTTAAACGCTCCTTTACATAATTGGCGTTTAAAATAGCATGTTCTGTAGCTTTCTGAAGTCCTTTGCTGCCAAGCATTTTAATGTATCCGTAGGAAATAAGGCATACCAGCGCAGATCCCCATGGAGCCGAAGAAATAGCGCCAATCGCGTTTTCTCCGCCGGTTTTTATCACAGGATTTCCCGGTAAAAAAGGCGCTAGCTGTTTTGCCACACATATAGGCCCTACTCCGGGACCGCCACCGCCATGCGGAATAGCAAAGGTTTTATGAAGGTTAAGATGGCAAACATCGGCACCTATCGCACCTGGATTCGTAAGTCCAACCTGGGCATTCATATTTGCGCCGTCCATATAAACCTGCCCGCCGTTATTGTGGATAATCTGTGTAATTTCCTTTATGGCAGACTCAAATACGCCGTGAGTGGAAGGATAAGTAACCATCAAAGCAGCCAGGTTATCCTTATGTTTAATCGCTTTTTCCCGAAGGTCGTCCACATCTATATTTCCGTTTTCACTGGCCTTTGTCACTACCACCTTCATCCCCGCCATTACTGCAGAAGCTGGATTTGTTCCGTGAGCAGATGATGGTATCAGGCAAATATTACGATGTCCTTCCCCAATCGATTCCTGGTAGGCACGAATCACCATGAGACCGGCATATTCTCCCTGCGCACCGGAATTTGGCTGAAGTGAGGTAGCCGAAAAACCTGTGATTTCGGTTAATTGATCTTCCAGGCGCTTAAGGACGATCTGGTAACCTTCTGCTTGGTCTACAGGTGCAAAAGGATGAATATTTCCCCATTGCGGATTGCTTAACGGAAGCATTTCTGAAGCGGCATTAAGCTTCATGGTGCAGGATCCAAGAGAGATCATAGAATGTGTAAGTGATAAATCCTTTCGTTCCAGCTTTTTAATGTAACGCATCAATTCTGTTTCCGAACGGTAAGAATTAAAAACATCATGAGTTAGAAATTCAGTTTTCCTGCTTAATTCTTTTGGAATAGCTTCATTTTCCAGAAGTTCTACCAGAGAATCACATTCTTTTCCTGCAACTTCAGCGAAAACGGCAATTATTGCGTTAAGATCTTCTAGCGTGGTGGTTTCATTTATTGAAATAGAAACCGTTTCTGAATCTGGATAATAAAAATTAATTTCATTTTCTTCAGCTATAGTTTTTACGGCTGCAGAATCGGCTTTAAACCTTACCGTATCAAAATAAGTAGTATTTATCTGCTCAAAACCTAACTTTACAAGTTGAGCGGAAAGGTTTGTTGCGGAATAATGCACCGTGTCGGCAATATACTTAAGTCCATCAGGACCGTGATACACTGCATACATCCCCGCCATAACTGCAAGTAAAACCTGTGCAGTGCAAATGTTGGAAGTTGCTTTATCCCTTTTGATATGTTGCTCCCGGGTTTGTAGCGCCATTCTCAGGGCATGGTTTCCATCTACATCTTTGGTTACACCAATAATTCTTCCGGGTAAGTTCCTTTTATATTCTTCTTTTGTGGCAAAATATGCAGCGTGCGGTCCGCCGTAGCCAAGCGGAATTCCAAAACGCTGAGTGGTTCCCACCACAACATCTACTCCCAGTTCTCCCGGAGCTTGTAATTTTACAAGGCTTAGAATATCTGCTGCAACGGCTATTTTAATATCAGCTTCTTTACATTGAGAAACAAATTCTGTGTAATTGTGAACCTGCCCGTATTTCCCGGGATATTGAAGCAGCACTCCAAAAAATTCTGAAGAAAATTCAAATTCCTGATGATTTCCTATAACCAAATCGATCCCTAAGAAATCTGCCCTGGTGCTTAAAAGGGAAATGGTTTGAGGTAAAGTTTCTTCAGAAACAAAAAATTTATTTACATCATCTTTTTTCTGCTTTCTGTCCCTAACCGCGTGCAATAAGGCCATGGCCTCGGCTGCTGCTGTAGATTCGTCCAGGAGGGAAGCGTTTGCAATCTCCATCCCGGTCAAATCGCTTACCATGGTCTGGAAGTTGAGTAGCGCTTCCAGCCTTCCCTGCGCGATCTCTGCCTGGTAAGGTGTGTAGGCGGTGTACCAACCCGGATTTTCCAAAACATTACGCTGTATAACAGCCGGTAAAATTGCCTGGTGATATCCTAAACCAATATAAGTTTTGAAAATTTTATTTTTGGCAGCCAGTTGCCCGATATGCTCGGCATATTGATTCTCACTTAAGGCAGCCGGTAAGTTTAAAGGAGATTTTAGCCGAATGTCGTCCGGAATAGTTTCGTAAATTAACTGGTCCAGAGAGTCAACTCCAATAGTGTCCAACATTTCTTTTAGTTCGCTTTCCCTGGGGCCAATGTGGCGCAGTGCAAAAGAATCTGTTCTCATAAATATCGTTGTGGTTTTGTGCCGCGAAAATACGGATTTTAAATCTAAAAATTTATCATTTGAGGCTTTACAGATGTTAAGATTTAAGTCCTGCTGCTGGTGCATTTATTATGCTTAATTTTGACTATGGGTTTTCTCAAAAATTCTATAGATCTCTATATAAACAGCAGCATTCATGTAGCTTTGGCGGTCGTTTCCCTTAGCACAGTTACCATGCTGGAGTATAATATCTCACCAGATTATGACCTGCTTCTCTTTATCTTCTTCGGAACAGTTACGGGATACAACTTTGTGAAATACGCGGGTATTGCTAAACTAAAGCATTTAAGCCTCACGAGAAATCTTAGGAATATCCAGGTATTTTCGCTGTTTTGCTTTTTAGCGGGAGCTTACTTTTTTTTAATTCAGGACGTTCAAGTAATAGCAGTAGCCATTGTTCTGGGTCTCTTTACGCTATTTTACGCAGTGCCTTTCTTAGGAAAGAAGCGAAATTTAAGAAGCCTTAGCGGAATAAAAGTTTTTGTAATTGCTATTTCCTGGGCCGGGGCAAGCGTTCTGCTTCCAATAGTAAATTCTATGGATGCATTAACAGCAGATATTTTTATAGAATTCCTGCAGCGTTTCCTGCTAATGGTGGTTTTAATGCTGCCTTTCGAGATTAGAGATGTTAAGTACGACGCAACAGCGCTTTCCACACTTCCTCAGCAAATGGGGGTAGAAAAAGCCAAAGTTCTGGGTTACTCGGTTTTAATACTAATTCTTTTACTTGAACTTTTACAGGGGAATGTGATTACAATCAATTTCCTTGCACTGATTTTGATATTAGTAATAACGGGAGTTTTTCTTCTGAAATCGGAAATAGAACAGCATCCTTACTTTTCTTCCTTCTGGGTAGAGAGTGTGCCGATCTTTTGGTTGGTAATTTTGCTGCTTCTCAGGAATTTTGCTTAGCGAGTTCTTCTCTTATTCTTTCTTTCCAAACTTTCTTGTCTACTTTGCTGCAGGTTTTTATATCAGACCTTTTAATAAGTTTTGTGAGGCGGGAATTGCGAGAGGTATATTCTTTACAGCGGCGGCATACAGCAATGTGCATAAGCAATTTCAGTTTATTTATTCTGCCAAGCTCCTTGTACTGGGACTTATCGCAGGAGTTCTCTGCTTTTGAACAGTCAATAAGAAAGAAATTTTTAAACATAATTTAAAACCAGTTTTTTTCGAGACATGCGGCGAGGGATACCCGGGCCCTGTGTATAATTACCCACAGGTTAGACGGGGTGATATTAAACTCATTACAAATTACTTCAGTATCTGCACCATCAATCGTTTTCATTTTAAAAATTGCTGCCTGCTTTTCATTTATTTGATCCAGGCAGTCCAGGATAGCCATTCCCAACTCGGTATTCTCCATTTCATCTTCGGCATTGCGATCTGAATTATCTGCAACCTGCTCTTCCAGCCATTCACCGTCGCTAAAATCGTCAGAATAATTAATATGAACTTCAGCTTTTCCTTTTTTAGAATTTATTTTCCGATAATAATCAATTATTTTCCGCTTTAAGATGGAAATTAGCCAGGTACGTTCACTTGCTTCCCCTTTAAAATTTTTCATCGACTTTAATCCTGCCAGGAAAGTTTCAGAAATAAGATCATTAGCCACCTCGCGGTCGTTCACCCGAACAATCGTATAGTTAAAAAGATAATCTGAATATTTATCCACCCACTTGGTAGGGTCGAGGCTGTGAGCTGGCATAAGACATTTTCTTAATCAAAAATAGGAAAAGAAATATTCAAAAAAGTTATAAAAACGATAAGATTTTATGCTGAAAAGTGCAGCCAATTTCCTTATTAACTGGTAATTGGCTGCGTAATTTTCTTATTCCTTCGGAAGTAATCCTGCTCTTTTTAATAATGCCTCGGGCTGAGGTTCTTTTCCGCGGAATCTTTTATAAAGCGTCATTGGGTGCTCTGTACCGCCCTGTGATAAAATATTTTCCCTGAATTTATTTGCCACTTCCCTGCTGAAGATTCCCTGCTCCTGGAAATATTCAAAAGTATCTGCATCCAGCACTTCTGCCCATTTGTAGGAATAATAACCGGCAGAATAGCCGCCCTGAAAGATGTGACTGAAGGAAGTGCTCATGCAATTTTCGGCAACATCGGGATATAATTTTGTGGGTTCAAAGGCTTTATCTTCATGTGCTTTTACATCGGTGATATCTGTAGGATCTATCCCATGCCAGCTAAGGTCCAGCATCCCAAAACTCAATTGTCGTACGGTGGCCATCCCTTCATGAAAATTAGCCGATTCTTTTATCTTTTCTACCAGTTTCATCGGGATGGTTTCTCCTGTTTTGTAATGCTTTGCAAAAAGCTGAAGTGCTTCTTTCTCATAACACCAGTTTTCCAGAACCTGGCTGGGTAATTCCACAAAATCCCAATACACGTTTGCTCCCGAAATGCTTGGGTAAGTGGTGTTTGCCAATATCCCGTGCAGGGCATGGCCAAATTCGTGGAACAAAGTGGTGACTTCGTTAAATGTCAATAATGAAGGTTCTGTTTTTGAAGGTTTGGTGAAATTACAAACAATGGAAATATGCGGACGCTCATTTTTGCCATTTTTGATGTACTGCGGTTTATAACCGGTCATCCAGGCACCACCACGTTTCCCTTCCCTGGGATGGAAATCTGCATATAAGAGGGCGATAATGTTATTTTCCTCATCGGTTACCTGGTAAGTTTTTACATCGGGATGATATTTATCCACATCGGTTACTTCGGTGAAATTAAGTCCGTAAAGTTTGTTGGCGACAAGAAAAACACCATTTATAACACTTTCAAGCTCAAAATAAGGCTTCAGTTTTTCATCATTAAGGTTAAAAAGCTCCTGTTTTAGTTTTTCGCCATAAAAAGCAGCATCCCATTTTTGTAATTGATCGATCCTATCCAGCTTTTTGGCGAAATTTTCCAGTTCTGCAAACTCCCGGTCGGCAGCAGGCTTTGCTTTTTCCAAAATTTCGTTTAAAAAGCTGTCTACTTTCTCCGGAGTTTCTGCCATGCGCTGCTCCAGGACAAAATGCGCATGAGTTTCGAAGCCAAGTAGGTTTGCACGTCTATGCCTTAATTTGGCAATTTTCAGCACATAGTCCTGGTTATCGAGCTCATCGCCGTGAAATGCTTTGGAACCAAAGGCGAGTGCCATTTTTTTTCGAAGCTCCCGGTTTTCCACATATTTCATAAACGGAATATAGCTGGGATACTGCAGGGTGAAAATCCAGCCTTCTTTTTCTTTTGATTCGGCTACAGATTTTGCTTCTTCCTTAAAACTTTCCGGAAGGCCTTTTAATTCATCTTCATTTGTAATATGAAGTTCAAATTTGTTGGTTTCCTCCAGTACATTTTCCCCAAATTTAAGGCTTAGCGAAGAAAGTTGCTTGTCGATTTCCCTTAGTTCCTTCTGTTTCCCTTCAGGAAGATTGGCACCATTGCGGGAGAAAGCTTTATATTTTTTATCCAACAGTGTTTCTTGTTCTACACTTAGTTCCAGCTGATCCTTAATTTCATATACCTGTTTTACCTTTTTAAAAAGGGCTTTATTCAGGATAGTATCATTTTTAAATTCGGTTAAAAGCGGTGAAACCTCCTGTGCAATTTTCTGGATCTCTTTATTTGTTTCCGCAGAATTTAAATTGAAGAAAATACTGGTTACCCGATCCAGCTGTTTTCCCGAAAATTCCAGGGCAGCTATGGTGTTCTCAAAATTTGCTTCTTCTTTAGAGTTTGCAATACCATCAATTTCTTTACGGGCAGCATCTATCGCAGCCAAAATTGCGGGCTTAAAATGTTTATTCTCTATTTTGGAAAAAGGTGCGTAAGTAAATTCTTCAAGTAAGGGATTATTTGTAGTCATAGGATATTTCTTGACGTTATTAGATTATTTTATGATCGAAATCATATTTTAGATATTTTTTAACTACATTTACGCCTTCTTTAGAAAAGCATTAAGATGTAGGTTACTTTAAAAGTTGTGGATTAATATATTTAGAATGGTTAATAAATAAATTTTACACGTTTAAAAGGAAGTAACTACTACGCAAGCCACACGAAAGTGTGGCTTGTCTTATTTTTTGACCTTTTTGGCGCCTTCTATTACTTTCTCTTTTAACCCTTCTTTATAAACTAAAATTTTATCCTGTGTACATTTATCTGATGCACCAATAATCTGGGCGGCGAGGATTCCGGCATTCTTCGCGCCGTTTAAAGCCACAGTAGCAACTGGAACACCTCCTGGCATTTGTAGGATAGAAAGTACAGAATCCCACCCGTCGATAGAATTACTGGATTTAACAGGAACGCCAATCACGGGAAGAGGAGAGAGTGAGGCGATCATTCCCGGCAAATGGGCTGCCCCGCCGGCACCTGCTACGATCACCTGTATCCCGCGTTCATGAGCATTTTTGCCGTAATCGAATAATTTTTCGGGAGTGCGATGGGCAGAGACTATATCTACTTCAACTTCAATATCAAATCCTTCCAGGATGTCTATTGCGTCCTGCATTACCGGCATGTCGCTGGTGCTTCCCATGATTATTGCTACTTTTCCCATATGTTGATTTCTCGTGCTCACAAAAACAGATGTGAGATAATTGTTATTTTCTAGCTATTACTTTAATCGAATTTTTGACTTCTTCGGCAATCCTTCTCGCTTCATAAATTTGCTCATTTACAATCGTGACGTGCCCCATTTTCCTAAAAGGTCGTGTGATTTTTTTTCCGTAGATGTGGGGCGTTACCCCATCCATCTTCATTATTTTTTCGATATTCTCATAAACCACTTCACCTGTATGATTTTCTTCACCCACCAGGTTTACCATGATTCCGCCTACTTTACTGTCGGTATTTCCCAACGGAAGGTCGAGAATCGCCCGTATATGCTGCTCAAACTGGTTAGTGTAACTGGCTTCTATACTGTAATGTCCACTATTGTGTGGCCTGGGTGCAACTTCATTCACCAGGATTTCATCGTCTTTCGTCTGGAACATTTCAACAGCCAGAAGTCCTACATGTTTAAATGCTTCGGAAACTTTTTCGGCGGTTTTTCTTGCTTTTTCGGCTAGTTCAGGATCTATTCTCGCCGGACAAATCACATATTCTACCTGATTGGCAACAGGATGAAATTCCATTTCTACAACAGGATAAGTCTTTACCTGGCCTGAAGGATTTCTCGCCACAATCACCGCAAGTTCGTTTTTAAACGTAATCATTTCTTCAGCAATACATTCGACTTCGGATAAATCGTTTAAATCTTCTTCAGTTTTTATAACCGCCACGCCTTTGCCGTCGTAGCCGCCTGTTGTACTTTTCCAGACAAAAGGGAATTTTCGTTTCCCTTGCTCAATGTCCTTTAGTAATTCTTTTTTGTTCCTGTAAATCTGAAAAGCTGCTGTAGGAATTTCATTTTCTAAGTAAAAGTTCTTTTGAATTCCTTTATTCTGAATTTTTTCCAGTGTCCCGGCAGAGGGATAAGTTTTTACACCTTCTTTTTCCAGCTTCCTTAGTGCATCTACATTAACTCCTTCAATTTCAAAAGTCAGCACGTCTGCTTTCCTGCCAAAGTTAATTACGGTATCGTAATCCATCAGGTCTCCCTGCTCAAAATAATTGCATGCAATCCTGGCTGGGGCTTCTGCGTTTGGGTCTAAAACATTGGTTTGGATGTCGAATTTCCTAGTCTCGTAGAGCATCATTTTTCCCAGCTGACCGCCGCCGAGAATTCCCAATTTAAAGTCTGACGAAAAATAATTGAGCATATAAATTTCAGTTTCTACAAAAATAATTTTTTAAGGTGGAATGCACTACTTATTCTTATAGAAATCTGATGGTCTGGATGATTGAGAATCCTTATCTTTGCCTCTTTAAAATTTGATGTTTTGATTCAACTTCATGATTTACAATTTGAGCCTTATATTTCCGAAGAAGAGATTGAAGGTGCTGTAGAGAAAATTTCTGCCCGGCTTAATGCCGATTATAAAGACCAAAACCCGATTTTTATTGGTGTTTTAAACGGCTCTTTTATGTTTGCTTCAGAAGTTATAAAGCGCTTCAAAGGAGATTGTGAGGTAAGTTTTGTGAAAATGGGTTCCTATGAAGGGACTTCTACCACGGGAACAGTGAAAACTTTGGTTGGATTAAACCAGAAAGTGGAAGGAAGAAAAGTGGTAATCCTTGAAGATATCGTGGATACCGGAAATACGCTGGAGGAAATTAACAAGATCCTGGAAGCAGAAAATGTGGCCGATTATAAGGTGGCCACACTGTTTTTTAAACCTGAAGCCTACAAGAAATCGTTAAGTATAGCATATATAGGAATTGAAATTCCTGATAAATTTATTGTGGGGTACGGTCTGGATTATGACGGTTTGGGAAGAAACCTTACACAAGTATATAAACGCAAAGAATAAAAAATGACAAATCTGGTACTTTTTGGCCCTCCCGGCGCCGGCAAAGGAACACAAGCTTCAATTTTAAAGGAGAAATATCAACTGGTGCATATCTCTACCGGAGATGTTTTCCGGTACAATATCAAGAATGAAACGGAACTTGGTAAAAGTGCAAAATCTTATATGGATAAGGGGCAGCTGGTTCCCGACGAGGTGACCATAGAGATGCTAAAAGCAGAAGTGGAGAGCAACGAAGGTGCCAAAGGTTTTATTTTTGACGGATTTCCACGAACCCGTGCACAGGCAGAAGCATTGGAGGATTTACTTGCTTCTAAAGAGGAAGAGGTAGATGCGATGGTCGCGCTGGAAGTAGAGGATGAGGTTTTGTTACAGCGCTTACTGGAACGAGGAAAAACTTCGGGAAGGCCAGATGATGCAGATGAATCTGTAATAAGAGAAAGGATAAAAGTATATTACGAAGAGACTGCTATTCTTAAAGAGTATTATAAAAAGGACGATAAATATTACGGAGTAGATGGTGTGGGATCTGTCCAGGAAATCACCGAAAGGCTCAGTGCAGTTATAGATAAACTAGTTTAATAACTGAAGGAAAAGAGGCTGCCTCAAAATGCCAGTTTTCGACATACTGTTTAAAAAGTGACGAAAATAAAACTTGAAAGCCTCAAACCAGAACGAATATGACTGAAGGGAATTTTGTTGATTATGTGAAAATCCACGTTTCTTCCGGGAACGGGGGGAGTGGCTCTGCACATTTACACCGGGAAAAATATATTACAAAAGGAGGTCCCGATGGGGGAGATGGAGGCCGTGGAGGCCACGTGATTATTCGTGGCGATAAAAACCTGTGGACACTTTTCCATTTAAAATTTAAGAGGCACGTTCGGGCTGAACACGGCGGGAATGGCTCAAAATCCAGGAGCTCAGGTTCTGATGGATCAGATGAATATATTGATGTTCCTTTGGGAACTGTGATTCGGGATACCGAAACCCAGGAAATTATTCAGGAGATTACTGAAGATGGAAAAGAATATGTAGTAGCAGAAGGCGGAAAGGGTGGCCTTGGAAACTGGCATTTTAAAAGTTCTACCAATCAAACTCCTCGCTACGCACAACCGGGGATAGAGGGCAAGGAAGTGGATGTTACGCTGGAATTAAAAGTCCTTGCAGATGTGGGGCTCGTTGGATTTCCAAATGCAGGGAAATCTACATTACTCTCTGTAATTACTGCGGCCAAACCGAAAATCGCTGATTACGAATTTACTACTTTAAAGCCTAACCTCGGAATTGTACAATATCGCGACTTTAAAACTTTTGTGGTTGCCGATATCCCGGGGATCATAGAAGGAGCTGCGGAAGGAAAAGGGCTTGGTTATCGTTTTTTGCGGCATATCGAGAGGAATTCTACGTTGTTATTTTTAATTCCGGCAGATGCTTCTAATATTGCCAATCAATATGAAATCCTGGTGGACGAATTGAGAAGGTATAATCCTGAAATGCTCGATAAAGATCGTTTAATTGCTATTTCTAAAAGCGACATGCTGGACGCTGAACTTAAAGCAGAATTAAAGGCTGAGCTCGATGAGAACCTGAATGCAGATTATGTATTTATTTCATCAGTAGCGCAACAGGGACTTACGGAGTTGAAAGACAGGCTTTGGGAAATGCTCAATAGGAAGCCTGACTAAAACCACATTTCTTATCTTTTCATTTTCGGGATAGTTTTTGATTAACTTTAGAGAGTTTCCGCACTGCGGAAAAATTAGAAATAAAATCTTCCTAAAATGTTATGGATATGAAAATAATAAAACTTCTATTTATTTGCGTGCTTTTTGCCAGCTGTAATGCGCCAAAAATTGCTTACGATTACGACCAGGCTGCAAATTTTAATGCATATTCTACTTACTCACTCTTCCCCGATTTTCGGTCGGGCTTAAGCCAGTTGGATGAAGCAAGGCTGATAAGGGCCCTGGATAATGTGATGCAGCAAAAAGGTTTCTCTACAGCAGACGATCCTGATCTTTTTATCAATATATACACTGAAAAATTTCAGCAGCAGAGCGGGAATAGTATTGGCCTTGGAGTTGGAGGCGGAGGAGGCAACGTGGGAGTTGGAGTTTCCGGCGGAATACCTATTGGTGGACCGGAGAATTATTTAAAAATGACTATTGATTTTATAGATAAGTCTAAAGACAATTTAGTCTGGCAGGCTGTTGTGGATGTGAAGTTTAATCCTAATGCACGGCCGGAGCAGCGGCAGGCACTTTTTGATAAAGTGTTACAAAAAGCTTTAGATGGCTATCCACCAGAAAAATAATTCCGGAAGTACGGAAAGTAAGGAAATTTTTAAAAATTAAAGACTGTCTGAAAATTGAAATTTTCATCCCGCAGAAATAAATCCTGCAACATGAAACGCAATTTTCAGACAGTTTTTTTGTTAGTCCGTAGCATCTTCTACAGCGTCCCCAACATCGTCGGCAGCATCTTCCACATCGTCAGCGGCTCTTTCTACTCCAGATTTTTCCTCTCTGCAAGACGTGAAAACACTGGTAGAACATACAAGTGCAAGGATTAGCATTAACTTTTTCATGTAATTATTGATTTTAAAGATTAATTATCGTCTGTTGGATCACCATCCAATTCATTTTCTACCTGATTGGCGCCTTCTTCAATGGCGTCCCCGGTTTCACGTGCACCTTCTTCAATGGCATCTCCTGTTTCGCGAGCTCCTTCTTCTATAGCATTTCCGGTTTTGTCGGCTGTGTTTTCTATTCCTTCTCCTACACGATCCAGGTGGTTGCCGGTTTCTTCAGCTTCGTCCTCATCGACTTCCATCTCATTACTTTCCATTTCCACGTCATCGGTTTCATTTTCCACCTCCCGGCAGGAAGTAAAACTTGTACTGATAGCAAATACTAAAGCAAAAAATAAGACTGATCTTTTCATATTAACATATTTGGTGATTCGATTTTCTAAGCACTATAATTAAACAGTTTCAATTTTTCTGTAAGAACGCCGTCCAGTAAGAAGCCGGTTAATTCAACGCTTTCTAATCAATTACTTTTTGCCAAAATTAGTTATGTAAAGTATACGGAAGCCAAATTTGTTGCTAAATTCTTACACTAAAAAGTTAAATTATTGATAATTTGGAAAAGCTTTTGGAAATTAATCATTTTTATCAAAGAGGTAATTGCGTATGGCCGCTGTGGCTCCTGTATTACTATTAATAAAATGGCCAGAAATCATCCCGGTTTTTCTACGGAAGGCCTTATCATCTATTAATTTCTGAAATACAGAAGAAGCTTCCTGTGCAGTTGCGACCGAAAAAAGCCCTGCGAGCTGCTGAAGTTTAATTGCTTCAGGAAATTTTGAAAAGTTTGGACCAATAACGATTGGAATACCAAAGGTTGCAGGTTCCAGGATATTATGAAGTCCGGAATTTCCTGCGGCACCGCCCACATAGGCAACGTCTGCATAGCTGTAAATTTTGCCCAACAGTCCAATAGTATCAATTATCAAAACATCGAAACCAGCTAAATCCTGATGATTTTCAGTATAACGTACAGAGGTTTTCTTTAGCTTTTTTTGTAGTTCCTGTATCTTTTCTTCTTTTATCTCGTGCGGCGCAATAATAAATTTTACCTTTTCTGCAGCGGAATTGATGTAATCTATTAGTAAATCTTCATCTTCAGGCCACGTACTTCCGGCGACAATACAAAGTTTACCCTGAAGGAACTCTTCTACAAATGCTAATTTGTTATTGTATTCAATTTGTCGCGAAACACGATCAAATCTGGTGTCCCCGCTGATACTCACATTATCGAAATTGTGATTTTTAAGCAGTGCTTCAGAAGTTTTGTTCTGAACAAAAAAGTGTTCAAAAGTTTGTAAAGATTTCCGCATCCAGCCGCCATAACTTTTAAAAAAAACCTGATTCTCCCGAAAAACTCCCGAAATTAAGAAGTTGCGGATCTTCTGTTTGCGCAATTCCTTTAAATAATTTGGCCAGATTTCATATTTCACGAAGAAAACGAGCTCTGGAGCAACTATTTTCAGAAATTTCTTTACTTTTCTTGGTGAATCCATCGGTAAATAAGTAATAACATCAGCCAAAGGATGCTTTTTCTTGTTTTCGTAGCCTGACGGAGAAAAGAAGGTGACTAAAACCTTTCTATTGGGCATTTCAGCTTTAACCATTTCAATCACCGGAACGGCCTGTTCAAATTCTCCCAAGGAAGCAGCATGAAACCAGATCACCCGGTCATTTTGACCAATTTCGGCCTTCAGTTTATTAAAGACTTCTTTCCTGCCTTCAACAAATAGTTTAAGCCGGGGCTTAAAAATGGCAATTATCGGCAATAAGAATTCAGCTAAACCAACAAAAAAATTATAAAGGATATACAAAATGTGTTTCTTTAATACCGCTAAAATAGGCCTTTCCTCAAAATTGCATTGGCTGTAGGTCTGATATTTCGTATTTTCGTGAGACAAAAAAAGATGATGAGAAAGATACAAATGGTAGACCTTAAAGGTCAATATGAAGCTATAAAAGGCGAAGTAAACGATTCCTTTCAGGAAATACTCGAATCGTCGGCCTTTATAAATGGCCCTGAAGTTCAGAAATTTCAGAAGGAAATGGAAGAATACCTGGATGTAAAGCATGTAATCCCCTGTGCAAACGGGACAGATGCTTTACAAATTGCCATGATGGGACTGGACCTAAAGCCGGGGGATGAGGTAATAACCGCAGATTTCACTTTTGCCGCGACAGTAGAGGTAATCGCCCTGCTCCAGTTAACTCCGGTGCTGGTAGATGTAGAGCCCGATACTTTTAATATAGATCCTGAAGCTATTAAAAGAGCCATTACTTCAAAAACAAAAGCTATCGTACCTGTACACCTGTTTGGCCAAACGGCGAATATGGATGCGATTATGGAAATTGCCGGGGAACATGATCTTTATGTAATTGAAGATAATGCACAGGCGATTGGAGGGAATTATCATTTTAAAAATAGCGGAAGAGTTAAGGCCGGAGCAATTGGAGATGTTGCCGCAACTTCATTTTTTCCATCCAAGAATCTTGGCTGCTATGGCGATGGTGGTGCTATTTTTACCAATAATGATGATTTGGCGCACACGATTAGAGGTATTGTGAACCACGGGATGTACGAGCGTTATCACCATGATGTTGTGGGTGTAAATTCCAGGCTGGACAGTTTGCAAGCCGCTGTGTTACGTGCAAAACTTCCTAAGCTTGACTATTATAATAAAGCCCGCCGGGAAGCTGCAGAAAAGTATGATGAAGCCTTAAGAGGACAGGGATTTTTGGAAATTCCGGTAAGGGAAGGTGAGCCTGATACCCATGTTTTTCATCAATATACACTTAAGATCACCAATGGAAAACGGGATGAGCTGGTAAAGCATTTGCAGGAAAAAGATATTCCGTGCGGAGTTTATTATCCAATTCCTTTGCATAAACAGAAAGCTTATACTGACGAGCGTTACAATGAAGGGGATTTCCCCGTGACGAACCAATTGGTAAAAGAGGTGATTTCGTTGCCAATGCATACCGAACTTGAGGATGACCAGATAGCGTATATTACCAGTACCATAATTGATTTTTTGAAGAAAGGATAAAAATGAAAAAGGCACGAACGGTTTTATTTCGTGCCTTTAGTTTTTTCCGAAAAATGGAGCGCAGCTCTAAAATGGCAATTATCGGCATCTATAAGTTCGTGGTTTTTAGTTCGGAGTTCGTGGTTTTCTCGGTGACCATGTCGAGCGGAGTCGAGACATTTTTAGAGTTTCATGTTTCTGTCACCTCTTTTTTTTCCTTGAATGAAAAAGAAAACATAAATAGCCGGATCAAATTTAATATTGAAACAAAATTTCACCTTTCACCCTTCACTTCTCACTCTTCACAATTTTAAATCTCTCCGGAGCTTACTTCCACACTTCGGTCTATTTTCTTTACGAGGCCTTGTAGCACTTTTCCGGGGCCGACTTCAGTAAAAGTTTTTGCTCCGTCCTTGATCATATTTTGTACCGACTGTGTCCATTTTACAGGTGCAGTTAACTGGAAAACCAGGTTCTTTTTAATTTCTGCGGGATCTGTAACGGCAAACGTGCTTACATTTTGATAAATAGGGCAGGAGGGTTTATTAAAAGTCGATTTTTCTATCGCATCTGCTAATTCCTGTCGTGCAGGTTCCATTAAAGGAGAGTGAAATGCGCCGCCTACAGGCAAAATCATCGCCCGCCGTGCGCCTTTATCTTTCAATTCTTCGCAGGCTTTTTCCACAGCTTCCACTTCTCCCGAAATCACCAACTGCCCCGGACAGTTATAGTTGGCGGCGACCACTACTCCTTCTACATCTGCACATATTGCTTCTACAATTTCATCTTCCAATCCCAAAACTGCTGCCATTGTAGAAGCTTTTAGTTCACAGGCTTTTTGCATTGCCAGAGCCCGTTTATGCACCAGTTTTAGCCCTTCTTCAAAACTTAGAACTCCGTTTGCCACCAATGCCGATAATTCCCCAAGGGAATGCCCTGCAACCATATCGGGTTTAAAGTTCTCTCCTAAAACTTTGCTTAGAATAACAGAATGTAAAAAAACTGCGGGTTGGGTAACCCGGGTTTGCTTCAGGTCTTCAGGAGACCCTTCAAACATAATATCTGTAATCGAAAATCCTAGAATCTTGTTTGCATCGTTAAATAATTGTTGCGCTTCGGGGGATTTTTCATAAAGGTCTAAACCCATTCCGGAAAATTGTGCTCCCTGTCCAGGAAATATATATGCATTCATGTTTTGTCATTTAGGTAGCTAAAATATGCATAAAAAAAAAGACCTCATAATAATCAGATTATTACGAGGTCTTAATTTAGCAAAAATGAATTTAGATATTCAATTTTCCTTTTTCGCCTATATCTTCCTGGTCACCACCAAGGGCGGCCAATCCCATCTTGAAGAGGGTGATGTATTTGTTCTGTTTAGTATCCCAATAATAGGCTTCCTGTGGTACCACCTTAATTGCAGAAAGACTTGGATCGTCATGACCCGAGAACCACGCATCATCTACCTTAGAATAGAAATCTTCCAGAATTTCCTTATCTGTAACTATGGAAGCCCTTCCAAAAATGCTGATAAATTCCATGTCTTTATTGTCGCTGTAGAGTAGTTGCACGTCTGGGTCCTGAGCTATATCCCCATTATGATCGCTGTTCATGCTGCTTAAAAACCAGATATTGCCTTGGTCATCCACCTTTTTAGTAGACATGGGGATAGCGCTTACAGGTTTTTTAGTCAAGCCGGTGGCGAGAAAGCCCGTCTTTATATCATCTACAAGGTTAATTAATTTTTCTTTTGCTTCTTTATGGTTTAAGTTCTTTGTACTCATTGTCAATAATTTATTGTGAGGTTTGAAGATAATAAGCAGCTTCCAGCATCCTAGCTAATAAACTGCTAAAAGATAATTTTCTACTGTTAAGAATTGTGAAATCAGGTGTATTGCCGTATGATATTTTCGACAGAATTCTTGTAGCCTAATCCAAAGATGTTGAGGTGAACAAGGAGGTAATACAGTTGCCAAAGCGGAACTCTTTCTTCAAAACCGGACTCTAGCGGAAAATGCGAGTTGTAACTTTTAAAAAGTTCAGCGTCAAAACCTCCAAATAACTTCATCATAGAAAGATCCATTTCCCGTGGCGCATAAGCTACAGCTGGATCTATGAGACAGGGAAAACCTTCAGCATTAACAATGTAGTTTCCGCCCCAAAGGTCTCCATGGATGAGTGCGGGAGGTTCATCCGGAATTAACTCTGAGACATTTTTTAAGAATGTTGTAGTCTTTCCAAGGTCGTAACCGGAGTTTTGCGCCATTTTCAGCTGAGGTTCCAGGCGCTGTGAAACATAAAATTCTGAAGCTGAATCATATCTTTTATTGTACTGCGGAAGGCTGCCAATATAATTATCTGTTTTAAATCCAAATTTACTGGAAGTGGTTTTATGCAAAGCAGCCATTTGTTCTCCAAAAACTTCCCAGAATTCCGGAATTTTATTCGCTGTTTCTATGTAACGAAGAATCAGATAAGATTTTCCCTGCACTTCTCCGGTAAAGAGACCTTCCGGAACATCAATAACTTGGGCATTCCGAAGTTCCTCGAGACCTGATTTTTCTGCCTCGAACATGCCGGGGTATTTATTGCTGTCATTAATTTTAATAACCAGCTTTCTTAAAAAATCGGTTTCTATAAAAAAGACGTTATTAATATCCCCGCCCGTTAGGGACCGCATTTTTTTTACTGCAAAGCCATTTTCTTCCCCAGCCTGTTTTATTACTTCAGAAAAACTACTTTCGGCGTTCATAGGTAATATAGGTAAAGGAGTATTCGTGCCTCTCGTCCTTTGGGTGGAATTCTTCAGAAGATATTTGCCATTTTTCGGGGTCGACCTCTGGAAAAAAAGTATCTGCTTCAAAAGTACCGTGCACGCGGGTTAGCTCAATTTTATCTGCTTTTTCTATAGCAAGCTTATAAATTTCGCCGCCGCCAATTATAAAAATTTTCTCATCATTTCCGGTGGATTTCAGCGCCTCCTCAAGGGAATTTACAACTATTGTGTTTTCGGGCTGGTAATCTTTTTTCCTGGTAAGAATGATATGGGTGCGATTGGGAAGGAGCTTTGGAAAAGATTCAAACGTTTTGCGGCCCATAATGATGTGGTGACCGGAAGTAATTTTTTTAAAACGCTTAAAGTCATCAGGCAAATGCCAGACAAGGTCGTTCTCCTTTCCAAGTGCATTATTTTCGGCCGCCGCCGCTACCATTGTAAGCATAAGTTTTAAGAATTGTAGGGTTTACGGGGTTTTTCAGGATCAATACGTTTGTTTTGCGTCTCTACAGTCTCTGGTACCGGGTGATCTTTTTCTACCTGGCCCTGCATTTTTACTATTTTTTCCTTTTGCTTTTTTACCAATAACTCCATTTGCCTGTCCTGCCATTCCTTACCCATAAAGGTGTGAACTACAAAAACGTTAAAAAAGTGCACAAGGAAGATCAATGCCCATAAAAGCACCGCCCACACAAACCAGTTATAGCCCAGAGGCTGAAATTGTTCCTGATACCCTATAACCACATTTAAAACAATTAAAAAAACCGCCCCGATCAGAAATACCACGAAATGCTGAAAGAGCCTTTTTTTCTGAAGGGTACGCTTGCGCGCGTATTCATATAATTCCCTGTTTTCTGCGTCCAGTTTGGAAGTATTTTTCTTTTTAGAGAGCATAATTAAAAGTACATTAGTGTATATCAAATTTACATTTTTTTAAAAAAGAATTTCCCGTCACCTATGGATAATTTAAGAAAAGGCTTTCCTGTGTTAAAGCAGTACACCTATTTAAACACGGCAGCTTCAGGTCTTTTACCTGAAAAAGTATTTGAATACCGGCAGGATCACGACCTGGATTTCCTTGTTTCCGCGAGTATTTTAAAAGAAAAACAAGGAGAGGTTCTTACTGAAGTAAGGGAGACGGTTGGAGGCTTTTTTAATTGCGCGCCGCAGAGAGTGGCCCTTGTTCCTAATTTTTCCTACGGATTTAACACACTGTTGGAGGGCCTTGAAAAGCCTAAAAAAGCATTGCTTATTAAGAATGACTATCCCTCCATCAACTGGCCTGTGGAATCGAGAAATTTTGAATGTTTTTATACGGAAATTGACGCTTATCTGGAAGATAACATAAGGACCGCATTAAAAGCGCATCAACCTGATTTTTTTGCCTTCAGCATTGTGCAATATATAAACGGGGTAAAGCTGAGTATAGACTTTTTGAAAGAGTTAAAAAAGGAATTTCCCGACACGATTTTTATTGCTGATGGGACACAATTTTTAGGTACTGAGATCTTTGATTTTGATTCCACGGGAATTGATGTGGTAATTAGCAGTAGCTATAAATGGCTGAATGGTGGTTATGGTAATGGTTTTATTCTTTTTAATGAAAACATTGTGGGGAAGATTCATCCCAAACATTTGGGTTTTGGCTCGCTACAGGGAAAATATAAGGCCCACGAGGGGAACTTTATTGGTAAGTTTGAACCGGGGCATCAGGATACTTTAAATCACGGAAGCTTAAGTGTTGCTCTAAAATTGCTTCGGGATACAGGAATGGAGAATATTGAGGCGCAGGTTAATAAATTGAAAGATTTTGCAAAGGAAAAATTTTCTGAACTTGGGCTTCTTGAGGATTTTGTGGTAAAGCGTAACGAACACTCTTCGATCTATAATATAAAAGGAGACCATGAATTATTTAAGTCCTTAAGAAAAGCAAATATTATTATCTCACAAAGGGGAGAGGGGATTCGTGTTAGTTTCCATTTTTTCAACACTGTGGAAGAGGTGGAAAAATTGCTGGATGCACTTAAAACCAGACGCTAATTCACTAAAATATTTGAGGATTCATGAAAACCGGAGGTTGAAAATGAGCTTTCAGTAAAATCTGAAATATTTTTTGCAATTTCCATAAAAGTGCGGCAGCAGATAGATTCCCACTAGAAAATAATAATTCAATTATTACTTTTACCGGAGAATTTGTAAAATATAAATTATGGCGATCACCAAGCAATATTTAAAATCCAAACCGGAATGTAAGGTAACTTTTAATGTCCCTGCTAAAGAGGCTTCCTCTGTTGCCGTCTCAGGAGATTTTAATAATTGGAGAAAAACGGAATTAAAGAAACTTAAAAATGGCTCGTTTAAGGGGCAGTTAAATCTTCCTGTAGAAAAAGCTTATGAATTCCGTTATCTTGTTGACGGGGAATGGGTAAATGAAGCTGAAGCAGATCGTTTTACGTGGAATGACTTTGCTGCCGCAGAAAATGGAGTGCTGGAAGTATAATCCGTATTGGTAAGCAAAAAACCCGTTTTCAGTTTTTATCTTTGATGATGGTTAATGCCAAAACCTATTCTGTGACTTCTATTCCTTTCCAGAAGGCAACATAGTTTTCAATTGGTTTTGCTGCAAGGCTCGCAGAGGGATAAAACCATGCGGCGTCTTCGTTCTTTTCTTTGCCTACTTCTACATGAAAGTAGGAAGCTTTCCCCTTCCATGGACACCGCGTGTGGGTATTACTGGCTTTAAAGTATTCTTTCCTGATATCGTCCATCGGGAAATAGTGATTGTTTTCGACAATTTTAGTATTGTCACTTTCCGCAATAACAGTGTTGTTCCAGATTGCTTTCATAATTCTTCATTTGGTAATTCCACTAAAATACGAAATAAGCCGGAGTTTTCATCACGTTCAAATTCCGCACCCCGTATTTCAGTACTATTTATGTTAGTGAAGGAGCAACATTCATCATTCTTTCTTTCAGCATCTACCAACAGTGAAAAGGAAACAGCATCATTTACTTCTATAAGATATTCGAGAGATTCTGTTTCCCAGCCTATATCACCAATATTCAGGACGTTGTAATCATTTTCCGAAATAAAGTTGAAATCCACTTCAGAATCGTCAGATTGATTTGTGACCGAAATATCTTCTGCTTCAAAAGTGCCGTTGGTGAAGAGGTTTTCTCCTGTTTCGGCATCTACAAATTCAAAGTTAAAGGGCGGCGGCGGAGTAAAACAGCAATGTCCTCACAGTCGTCTTCGCAACCTGAAACTAAAAAGAGTACACCTATGCAGAATAGTAATTTTTTCATTTGGATATAATTTTGGAACTGTAAATAAGATGTACCCATTCGTAAATGGTTGTGTCATGGATTGGTATTTTAAAAAATTAATCTTTCCTGAACACGTAATTCTTGTAATATCCTTCTTTATCCGTAAAAAAGGTCTCAATCCTCAATCCAGACTCCCCGGCCAGCCATTGCACCACCTCGTCATCGTACTTTTGGGAAATTTCTGTGTGTATGGTTTCCCAGGGCTTAAAATGTGCAGTAAAATACAATTTTGGTATTTTTACTTCCTGTTCTGTTTTACTTACAAGAAAACTTTTTGCTGTTCCTGTTTCGGGATTATAAGTTTCCCAGTGCAGAAAAGAATCCAGGTCAAAATTTGCGCCTAATTCTTTATTGATCCTGCTAAGAAGATTTTTGTTAAAGGCTTCTGTTATCCCGGTGGGGTCATTGTAGGCATCCAGTATTTTCTGTGGATCTTTTTTCTGATCAAAACCCATAAAAAGCATGTCCTCTGCACTCATCGAGGATTTGATATTCTTTAGAAAATCTATGGCATCTTTGTGGAGTAGGTTGCCAATATTAGAGCCTAAGACAAGAATAACTTTTTTTCGGGTATTGTAATCAGATAGGCGCTCCAGAGTTTTAAAGTAGGTGCCTTGCTGGGTTTTTACCGTAATTTCCGGCAGTTCTTCCAGAAGAGAGGATTGCAACTCGTCCAGAACGCTTTGGCTAATGTCTACAGGCTGATAGGTAAAATCGTAATTTTTTTTAGCTAAATAACGTAAAAGAATTTTCGTTTTCTTACCGTCGCCGGCACCCAGTTCTATTAAATCAAAACCTTCAGGACCGTTAAACGAGTCAGCAATTGCCGAAGTATGTGCTTTAAAAATTTCAGTCTCACATTCGGTAAGGTAATACTCCGGCATGTCCATGATCTTCTGGAAAAGTTTATCCCCATGGTTATCATAGATATACTTGGAAAGTAAATATTTTGGGTGACTGTTAAGGCCTTTGTACGTGTCTTCCTCGAACGCAGAATCGAATTTGGTAATGGACTTCATGTATTCCTTTGATTATTTTGCCAGCCTAAGGCCTGTAAATTGCCAGCGGAGTTCCGGCTGAAAAAAATTTCTGTAAGTATGCCGGGCATGTTTTTCTGAAGTAGCCACAGAACTTCCCCTCAGTACTTTTTGGTTTACCATAAATTTTCCGTTGTATTCGCCCAAAGCGCCTTCGGCAGTTTTGAAGCCGGGGTAAGGAGAGTAGGCACTTTCTGTCCATTCCCAGCGGGTGCCCCAGTTAAATTGTTTCTGAGCAATCTCCCATTCGGCCTCTGTAGGTAATCGTATTTCTTTCCACTGTGCGAATGCAAAAGCTTCAAAATAGGAAATATGGCAAACAGGAGCATCAGGAATTAAATGAATTAAACCACTAAGAGTATATTGATGCCAATCTCCATTAATTTTATGCCAGTAAAGAGGAGCACTAATGTTATTGGTGTTTTTCCAATCCCAGCCTTCTGCGTGCCAGAGTAAAACATCTTTATAACCACCATCCTCAATAAATTCAAGATATTCCCTGTTGGTTACCAGTTTAGTCGATACTTTAAAGTTCGGGAGGTACGTCTTGTGGACCCCCAACTCATTGTCGTAACAAAAGTCGGTGGTTTTATGTCCAATTTCGTAAACACCTTCTTCAATGTTAATCCATTCGGCTTCAAAATCTTCGATCTGATTCTCCTCAAACTGTTTGTTGTAGACAGGCAGTAACGGATTATTACCTAAAATAAATTTGATGTCTGTTAAAAGTAACTCCTGATGTTGCTTTTCGTGATGGCAGCCTATTTCGAGTACGCCGCACAACTCTTTTGATATTTCATCTTCTTCGAGAAAGCGGGTTATAGCTTTGGTAACATAATTTCTATACGCGTAAACCCAAGCTACAGTTGGGCGTGAGAGATTTCCACGATCTGTCCTTACTACTTTATCTCCAACGCTCTCGTAATAACTATTAAAAACGTAAGCAGAATTTTGGTCGTAGAGTTCGTAATCTTCATTGCGCTTCTTCAGTACAAATTCTTCAAAAAACCAGGTGGTATGACCTAAATGCCATTTTGGGGGAGACACATTTTCTCTTGGCTGTACCACATAATCTTCGGTTTCAAGAAAAGAACAAATCAGTTCAGATTGTGCTCTGGTTTCCGTAAATAAAGACAATAACTCTTGTTGTGAAAGCATAAAAAAACAGCACTTTAATGGGTGCTATCCAAATTTACACTTTTTTGTTTATGCCTGAAACGAACGCTAGTTAATGCGAAGTTAAAGTGTGTTCGGGATTTTAAACTATGTGGAATTGAACCTTAATTCTTCTCTTTCCAGAGCAGAAAAAGGTTGAGGTATAGTCTTCTATGTTAAAAATCAGACCCTGTTTCTATCTTCTGCAGAAGTTTAGAAAAACTATCAAAAAGTTACAGAGTAAGTGGGATGGTGTATTTTATTGAAGTTGGTTTTCCTCCTTTCATGCCCGGCTGCATCTTGGGAATCTTCCTGATCATCGTCTCAGCCGCCTCGTTTATTTTGGCATTTTCGCCCTTTACAGAACGTACAACGACACTTCCTTTCTCATCAATAGCGAGTGCTACTGTTGTTTTTCCCCTCAGGAAATCTCCTGCTTCGTTCCTGGGATATTTGTAGTTCTCCTTAATGTGCTGCATAAGCTGTTGATTGAAACACTGCTTTTTATCATCACTACTTTCGCAGCCCGGCCATACAGGTGCCGATTCTTTAACTGTGATCGTGTTACCTTTAACTTTAACACCTTCCTGGGCTAAACCAATAGCGCCGGTAAACAACAGGAGAACTACTAATATCTTTTTCATATAAAAATTGTTATGGTAATATTTGGGGCATTACATTAAAAATTAAACGGAATAGTAAACTTTCTGTCATCAGGTTCTCCTTCCAGAGTTCCAGGTTCCATGTCGGGAATTTTTTCCAGCATTTCCCTGGCAGCCTGGTTTACCTCGGGTTTTGGTCCTTCAACAGAATTAATGACAACCTTTCCTTCTTCATCTACAGTAAAGGACACGGTTACTTTTCCGCGCACGTACTCTCCGGCGTCGTTTTTCGGGTATTCATAGTTTTCCCTTACGTGCTGCGAGAGTTGTTTGTTAAAACATGTTTTTACGTTTTCACTGCCTTCACAGCCGGGCCATACCGGGGAAGTTTGCTGCGCCTGTGCAGCGCCAATTCCTCCCAATAACATGCATGCGATAACCAGTAACTTTTTCATGATAAATAAATTTTAAATTAATCTGAATTTTAGACGGCAACCTTGCCTTTTATGGCAGGATGCGGATTATAATCCTCTAATATAAAATCTTCAAACTTAAATTCAAAAATATCTTTAATTTCAGGGTTAAGCTTCATTTTTGGCAATTTTCGTGGTTCCCGCGTCAGCTGCAGCTTTACCTGCTCCATGTGGTTGCTGTAAATATGGGCATCTCCAAAGGTGTGGATAAAATCGCCCGGCTGTAAATCGCAAACCTGGGCCATCATCATAGTGAGAAGGGCGTAGGAAGCAATATTAAAAGGAACTCCAAGAAATATATCGGCACTTCTCTGGTAAAGCTGACAGGAAAGTTTACCATCTGCTACATAAAATTGAAAAAAAGCGTGACACGGCGGCAAAGCAGCCTTGCCATTTTCCACATTTTCAGCAAAAGATTTGGAAGTATCGGGCAATACTGAAGGATTCCATGCAGAAACCAGCATTCTCCTGCTGTTCGGATTATGCTTTAAACTGTGGATAATTTCTTTTATCTGGTCAATTTCCTCACCATTCCAGTTGCGCCACTGGTGGCCGTAAACCGGACCCAAATCGCCATTTCCATCTGCCCACTCATTCCAGATCCTCACTCCGTTTTCCTGAAGGTATTTTATATTTGTATCTCCTTTTAAAAACCACAGCAATTCATAAATTATAGATTTTAAATGCAGTTTTTTGGTGGTGACCATTGGGAAGCCTTCGCTAAGGTCAAACCGCATCTGGTATCCAAAAACACTCTTGGTTCCGGTTCCTGTACGATCACCTTTTTCAGCGCCATTCTTCAGTACATGTTCTAGTAAATCGTGATATTGTCTCATTAAAATTGTGCTATAAATAGGTTCTAAAAATAAACAATTGTATGTTTTTCTCTGAATATTAGGCCATATACTTCTTAAGTATTTATTAACGAAAAGCATATCCCGTCTACACAAGATCTATAAGTTTTGCATACCCTGAAGGAACTATCGAATCCTGCAAGGGCTTTTTTTGACCTTGTAGAATTATTCTTTAAATTCAATTATAATCCTGATTTTTTTCGAATCTTTTGAGTGCTGCCTTAAATTTGTCAATTTTCGACCTGAATATTCTTTAGAAGCTGAAGTTGTTCTGCTCAAGATCTGCAAAATTTCACATATCTTCCGGGAACTCTTCAATCCTGCAAGATCTTTTTGACCTTGTAGGTTTATTTTCATGGATATCAATTTAAAACCTGAAGAAAAACCTGAATTTTCCAATGCTTTTCGGTGAGGCTTCAGAAATGTCAATTTTCGACCTGACTTCTAGCCTGTCTTTCCTCTCTCCTCTCTTTCAGGAAAAGCAATCAATAATTTCGAATTTAAAACAATAGAAGAGCCCAGAGCTTTTCTGCTTATCCCAATATCATTCCGGCAATAGTCGCTGAAAGCAAAGAAGCCAGTGTCCCGCCGATAAGTGCCTTCATTCCAAATTCTGAAAGCGTTTTTCTTTGTCCGGGGGCAAGGGAGCCTATCCCACCAATCTGGATTCCTATGGAAGCAAAATTTGCGAATCCGCACAACATATAAGTCGCCATAATTACAGATTTTTCATAAGTAAGGCTAAGGGCGTTGGCTGGATTCTTAAGTTCTGCCAATTGTACATAACCTACAAATTCGCTGGCCGCAAGTTTTATTCCCAACAATTGCCCCATTAACATCATGTCTTCTTTGGCTACTCCAATTATCCACATAAGCGGTGCAAAGATTAACCCCATTATCGACTCCAGCGAGAATTGTGCGTAAGGAGTATATTCTGCCATTAAATAATTAAGCTGAGTCCATCCGCCAATCCAACCCAGGACGTAATTTATCATGGCGATAAAAGCTATAAAGACCAGTAGCATTGCTGCTACATTAGCTGCCAGTTTTAGACCCTCGGTAGTACCGTTTGCTATAGCATCAAGTATATTTGAGCCTATTTTTTCTGAAGAAACTTCTACGTCGGAATTTACAGGTTCCTGCTGCGGATATAAAATTTTTGAAATTACAATAGCGCCGGGAGCGGCCATTACAGAAGCGGCAAGCAAATGCTTGGCAAACTGAAGTCTTAGTGCAGGATCATCCCCTCCTAAAAATCCAATATAGGCGGCGAGTACACCACCGGCTACCGTCGCCATTCCCCCAACCATCACCAGTAAAATTTCAGAACGGGTCATCCTTTCCAGGTAAGCCTTGATCATAAGTGGTGCTTCTGTTTGTCCCAAAAAGATGTTACCGGCAACACTAAGGCTTTCTGGCCCTGAGATACCCATTAATTTTGTGAGGACCCATGCCATTCCCTTAACTATAAACTGAATAATACCCAGGTAGAAAAGTACAGAGGTAAGTGCAGAAAAGAAGATGATGGTTGGCAAGACCTGGAACAGGAATATAAACCCAAAACTATCGACATCCATCATTCCGCCAAGCAAAAATTCACTTCCTGCGGCGGTAAAATCGAGGATCAATACAAATATATTTCCGACAAATTCGAAAATGCGCTGCACAAAAGCAATGCGCAATACTCCTATGGCTAAAATAAGCTGCGCTCCCAGGCCTATTAAAATAGTTCTCCAGTTTATAGCTTTTCTGTTGCTGCTAAAGAGAAAAGCTATAATTAAAAGCACAAGCATTCCCAAAGCCCCGCGGGCAACGCTTCCAAAGGAAGGCCCGTCACTGGGGATCATTTCTTTAGCCATTGGTGCCGGAACTGCTTCTTTCACGGTCTCTGACTTTTCCTGAAAGGTATATTGGTTGCTACCTTCAGAAACCGCCATATTGGACTCAGTTAAATTGGTAATCCGAAAGTTTCTAATGGTATCCTTAGGTTTACTATAAAAAAACACGAGAATATTATTCTGATAAATAAAATCCCCTGAAGCAATTGTGTCTTTTACATTGGCGCCTGTAACACTAAATCTGCCTTCTGATAAATTCAGGATATTTTCTGAAGTAAAAGCAGCGTGTGGGGACGATATGGAATCTTCATTTGGCTCAATTTCCCAGTTTTTGGTAATGCTCTGGGAAGAGGCGGTGGTTAGACCAAAAAATGTCAAAAAAAGGATGCACCAGATTTTATTCATCTAGAAAAAAGTTTTATAGGAAAAAATGGCAATTATCGGAAATCTAGCTGGCAAACGTGTAATTAAGTTGAAATTCACATTTACTTGCGTTTGGAAATTTCATCTCTTATGCGTGCGGCCTTTTCATAATCTTCGCTGTTTACGGCCTGGGATAAAAGATCTTTAAGTTCTGTAAGCGATAGCTTTTTGTAATTAGTATCGTCAGATTTTATTTCGATGTCATCAGGAAGTAATTCTTCAGAAATGATTTCCTCTTCTTCTTTACGGCTGGACTGGCTTCGCTGCGGCTCCTCACCTTTAAGAAATATACCTGCCTTGTCCAGGATATTTTTATAGGTAAAAATAGGAGCTTCAAATCTAAGCGCCAAAGCTATGGCATCACTAGTGCGTGCATCTATTATTTCCTCAATCTTATCACGTTCGCAAATAAGACTGGAATAAAACACACCGTCTACTAATTTATGGATAATTACCTGTTTTACGACAACATTAAACCTTTCCGCAAAATTCCGGAAAAGATCATGGGTCAAAGGTCGGGGAGGTTTTATCTCTTTTTCCAGGGCAATGGCAATAGACTGTGCCTCAAAAGCCCCGATAACAATAGGAAGTTTTCTTTCTCCTTCTACTTCGCTAAGTATTAAAGCGTAAGCTCCGTTTTGTGTTTGACTGTAAGAAATTCCTTTAATGTTAAGGCGCACTAAACTCATATTCCAGAAATTGAAAAAGGCTGTCTAAAATGAGGACTTTTTTCCAGATTTAGACAGCCCTTTTAAGGGGCACAAGTTATAAAAATTATGCGTTTTTAGCTTTAAATTCCTTCAATTTTTCATTGAGTTTAGGTACAATTTCAAATGCATCCCCAACAACTCCATAGTCAGCAGCCTTAAAAAAAGGAGCTTCGGGATCGTTGTTGATCACTACTTTGGTCTTGGCGGCATTAATACCTGCCAAATGTTGTATGGCTCCCGAGACACCTACGGCAATGTAAAGATTGGATGCCACAGGTTTTCCTGTTTGTCCAACGTGCTCACCGTGAGGTCTCCAGCCCATATCGCTCACCGGCTTGGAGCAGGCTGTCGCGGCACCAAGAATTTCGGCCATCTCCTCAATCATTCCCCAGTTCTCCGGGCCTTTTAATCCACGTCCTCCCGAAACCACGATTTCGGCGTCTGCTATGGTTACTTTATCTGTTGCTTTGTCCACAGATTCCACCTTTACCGTAAAATCCTCATCAGAAAGAGTCGGAGTGAATTCCTCTTCCTGAGCATCTGCCTGCTTTTCTTTTACTCCGAAAGCATTTTTCGATACGCCAATGATCTTAGTATCGGTATTGATTTTTGTAAAACTGAAAGCTTTGTTTGTAAAAGCTGTTCTTTTTACGGTAAAAGGCTCTGTACTTTCCGGTAGGGCAACAACGTTGGAAGCATAGCCCGCCTCCATTTGTACAGAGAGGATTGGCGCTAAATATTTGCTGTTGGAACTTTGGGAAAGAACAATCACTTTTGATCCTTCCTTTTCAGCTGCCTGCTTTAATGCATCAGCATAAGCTTCAGCATTAAATTTGGACAATTTATTGTTGGAAATAGCGAGCACTTTGTCAACGCCGTATTTTCCCAATTCTGAAGTGTCCTGTGCGTTAAAAGTAACTGCGGTTACTGTTGTTCCTGATGTGTTGGCAATTTCTTTGGCGTAAGAAGCCACTTCAAAGGATGCTTTTTTAAATTTTCCTTCTTCTGATTCTATATATACTAAAACTGACATTTTTCTTAAGTTTTTACTTCCGCCCGTAGCAGAAATTATTTTCTCATTTAGATATGTTGTTAATCACCTTGATCTAAGTCTTAATTTAGATCACTTTTGCTTCGTTGTGAAGAAGATCGATTAATTCGTCAAGATTTTCCGGATCAATAAGTTTTACATCCCCTTTAGGTGCCGGTTTCTCGAACTTAGCAGTTTCTGTTCTGCTTTCCGGTTGTGTGGGTTCAACTATATTTAAAGGTTTTTTTCGAGCCTGCATAATCCCTCTCATATTAGGAATTTTAAGATCACTCTCTTCCACCAAACCTTTTTGTCCTCCAACAACCAGCGGTAAAGAAGCAGTTAAAGTTTCCTTACCACCTTCAATTTCACGAATGGCTTTAGCTTTTTCATTTTCGATTTCCAGGCCAATGCAGTTGTTTACAAAATTAGCTTTAAGAAGCGTTGCCAGCATTCCCGGTACCATGCCTCCATTATAATCAATAGATTCACGACCGGCAATTACAAGGTCATAACCTCCATCTTTAGCAACGTTTGCCAGTTCTTTGGCTACCTGAAAACCGTCCGTTGGTGCTGTATTCACTCTTATGGCAGCATCGGCGCCAATGGCAAGTGCTTTTCTTAAGGTAGGCTCTGTTTCGGGTCCTCCCACGTTTATTACATCTACCGTGGCACCTTGTTTTTCTTTAAACCACATGGCGCGGGTAAGTCCGAATTCATCATTGGGATTAATTACAAATTGAACCCCATTAGTATCAAATTTGCTATCACCATCAGTGAAGTTAATTTTTGATGTAGTATCAGGTACATGGCTAATACATACTAAGATTTTCATATATCGTGTAGTTTATTTAGTAAAAATTGTGTTCACTCACGAAGATACGTATTTTAATTCGAAAATACTATGCGTGCATAATAAAATTTCAGAAAATACAGGCTTGTCTCCGGTTACTGATTCTTCTGAAGAAAAATAGGAGCATGGCCAAAAATCAGGGGGGATAAACGGATAGTATCAGCTCGAAAACTGACATTTTAGAGCCTCCTTTTAATAATTGCAGGAAACTCCGAAATTTTTGTACTGGTATTATGGTAAAAACTTTATTGAATTACTATTTTTGTTCTTTCAAGTTATACAATAACATAATACACTATAATGAAGACAATTCAATTTAGGGAAGCCGTTCAGCAGGCAATGAGCGAAGAAATGCGCAAAGACGACACCATTTACCTTATGGGGGAGGAAGTAGCAGAATATAACGGAGCCTATAAAGCCTCTAAAGGTATGCTGGATGAATTTGGTCCTGAACGTATTATCGATACGCCTATTTCTGAACTTGGATTCTCGGGAATTGGAGTAGGAAGTGCCATGAATGGTAACCGCCCGATAATTGAATTTATGACTTTCAATTTTTCTCTGGTTGGGATCGACCAAATTATTAACAATGCGGCTAAAATGCGGCAAATGAGTGGTGGCCAGTTTAATATTCCTATTGTTTTTCGTGGTCCAACCGGTTCTGCGGGGCAATTAGGGGCAACACACTCCCAGGCTTTTGAAAGCTGGTACGCAAACTGTCCCGGTTTAAAGGTAATCGTTCCTTCTAATCCATATGATGCAAAAGGCCTGCTTAAATCTGCAATTCGGGATAACGATCCGGTAATATTTATGGAAAGTGAGCAGATGTATGGTGATAAAGGAGAAGTTCCTGAAGAGGAATATGTAATTGAAATTGGTAAAGCAGATATTAAACGTGAAGGAACAGATGTGACCATTGTTTCCTTCGGAAAAATTATTAAAGAAGCTTACAAAGCAGCTGAAGAATTAGAGAAAGAAGATATTTCGTGCGAAATTATAGATTTAAGGACCATCCGTCCAATGGATCATGAAACAATTCTGGAATCTGTAAAGAAAACCAATCGTCTTGTAATTCTTGAAGAATCCTGGCCTTTTGGGAATATTTCTACTGAAATCACATACCAGGTCCAGGAAAAAGCATTCGATTATTTAGATGCACCTATTATCAAAATAAACACTGCAGATACACCTGCACCTTATTCCCCGGTCCTTTTAAAAGAATGGTTGCCAAACAGCGACGATGTGATAAAAGCTGTTAAAAAAGTAATGTACAAATAACAGGAGCGGCTTATAAAATTTTCAAGAACTTCACCTTATCCGGTGGAGTTTTTGTTTTTAATTTGCTTCTGTTCAATTCTTTGTCTTACTGAAGTTTACAAAATCCTGGTCAGTTAGTGTTTAATTTCAATTCTGCGGCTTTACCTTTTTAATAACATGATATAAAGTCTGGATTACTTATATTTACCGCCTTTAAAATTTGAAAACAATAATAAAATGTCTGAAACTTTTGATGTATTAATAGAGATCCCCAAAGGGAGTAGAAACAAATACGAGTACGATTTTAAACTGAAAAAGGTACGTTACGACCGGATGATTTTCTCATCTATGATGTACCCCGCAGATTATGGATTTATACCAAATACCCTTGCACTGGACAGTGACCCGCTGGATGTACTGGTTTTGGTATCTGAGCCAACTTTTCCTGGAATTGTAATGGAAGTAAAGCCAATTGGTGTTTTCCATATGGCCGACGAAAAAGGACCTGATGAAAAAATAATTTGTGTACCCGTTTCCGATCCAATCTGGAACAGGCTTAGTGATCTTAATGAATTAAATGGGCACATGCTTAAAGAAATCGAGCATTTCTTTAAAGTATATAAGGATCTTGAAAAGAAGAAAGTGGATACAGGAGATTTTGGAGATGCAAGCGAAGCACGTGAGATTATAAGACAATGCGTACAACGTTTTGAAGAATATGACGGCGACAAAAGCAGATTTGGGATATAATCCGCAATTTTAGTCTTTAAAAATTGAATATTTAAAAGCAATAACCTTAAAAAGTTATTGCTTTTTTAATTATCATTGATTTAGTACATTAGCTTCATTAACTAATTTTTAACGCTATATGGAAGCAATGATGATTTACGTGCCAGCGATATTGGCCATTTTGGGACTATTGTATATGTGGTTCAAAAGATCCTGGGTAATGAGGCAGGACTCCGGGGGCGGAAAGATGCTGGACATCTCCTCGCATATCTATGAAGGTGCTCTGGCCTTTTTAAAGGCAGAGTACAAACTACTTACCATTTTCGTTATTGGGGCAAGTATAGCCCTCGCTGGCATTGCCTTTGTCGTGCCTACCACACACTGGCTTATCATCGTAGCTTTTATTTTTGGCGCTTTCTTTTCTGCCCTCGCAGGGAACATGGGAATGAAAATCGCCACCCAAACCAATGTAAGAACAACCCAGGCAGCACGTACCAGTCTTCCGCAGGCTTTAAAAGTTTCTTTTGGCGGAGGTACCGTCATGGGACTTGGAGTTGCCGGTTTGGCCGTTCTGGGCCTTAGTGCATTTTTTATTTTCTTCTTTCATTATTTTATGGGCGGTGAATGGACCAATACCGGGCAAATGACGGTTGTGCTGGAAACCCTCGCCGGCTTTTCCCTTGGAGCAGAATCTATAGCGCTTTTTGCCCGCGTTGGTGGGGGGATATATACTAAAGCTGCAGATGTTGGTGCCGACTTGGTAGGAAAAGTTGAAGCAGGAATTCCTGAAGATGATCCCCGAAACCCCGCGACTATTGCAGACAACGTTGGTGATAATGTGGGTGATGTTGCAGGAATGGGAGCCGATTTATTCGGAAGTTACGTTGCAACAGTACTTGCGGCCATGGTCTTGGGGAATTATATTATTGAAGATATGGGCGGCGATATTACTTCTGAAGGTTTTGGAGGGATTGGTCCCATTCTGCTTCCCGTAGCCATTGCCGGTGCAGGAATTATTATCTCCATCATCGGGACACTACTGGTTAAAATAAAAGATAATTCTGCAAAAGAAGATGAAGTACAGCGGGCTTTGAATATTGGTAACTGGGTTTCCATTGCACTGGTGGCCGTTACCAGTTTCTTCCTGGTAAAATGGATGCTTCCGGAAACCACTATGAAAATGGGCTTTTTTGTGGGCGGAAGCGAAGGATTTAATTATGTAACTATTCCTGCAATGCGCGTATTCTATGCTACTTTAGTGGGAATTGGAGTAGGGGGCATTATTTCTGCTTTTACCGAATATTATACCGGACTTGGTAAAAAACCGGTGCTTTCTATTGTTCAGAATTCCAGTACAGGTGCGGCGACTAACATTATCGCCGGACTTTCTACCGGAATGATCTCTACCTTTTCTTCGGTTTTACTTTTTGCTGCTGCGATCTGGGCTTCTTATGCTTTGGCGGGATTTTATGGCGTGGCCATGGCAGCTTCAGCTATGATGGCTACCACCGCAATGCAGCTTGCTATAGATGCTTTTGGTCCAATTGCCGATAATGCAGGCGGTATTGCAGAAATGAGTGACCTTCCTGCCGAGGTAAGGGAAAGAACAGATATTCTTGATTCGGTAGGAAATACAACGGCTGCTACGGGTAAAGGCTTCGCAATTGCCTCCGCTGCCTTAACTTCACTGGCGCTTTTTGCAGCTTATGTCACCTTTACCAGAATTGATGGGATTAATATATTTAAAGCTCCGGTACTCGCCATGCTTTTTGTTGGCGGCATGGTGCCGGTAGTATTTTCGGCCCTCGCCATGAGTTCTGTAGGAAAAGCAGCGATGCAAATGGTGAACGAGGTGAGAAGGCAGTTTAAAGAGATTCCCGGAATCCTGGAGGGAACCGCAAAACCTCAGTACGATAAATGTGTAGAAATTTCTACAAATGCAGCCCTTAAAGAAATGCTGTTACCGGGGGTATTAACCATCGGATTCCCTATTGCGATTGCTTTTCTGCCAATGATTTTTGGATACGATAACTTGTTAATTGCCGAAATGCTGGGTGGTTATATGGCTGGTGTTACGGTAAGCGGAGTACTTTGGGCGATTTTTCAGAACAATGCCGGCGGCGCCTGGGACAATGCCAAAAAATCCTTTGAAGCCGGTGTGATGATCAACGGGGAGATGACCTACAAAGGATCTGATGCTCATAAAGCTGCCGTAACCGGCGATACTGTTGGCGATCCTTTTAAAGATACTTCGGGACCATCTATGAACATCCTTATTAAACTCACCTGCCTTATTGGTCTTGTCCTGGCTCCAATTCTGGGGGGCCATACGGTAGATGCAGAGGAAACCCGTGAAGAAGCCACTGAAGTTTCTGTAAATATTTCCGAAGCTGAAGAAAATCAGGATGAAACGATAGCTTTATTTACTTCAGAAAAAAATAGGTGAACTGTTAATTTCGTGATAAGGCTTATATGTTAATCTGCCGCATTCCTTATTTTCACTCTTTCTATGAATTATGAAGATCTAACAATTTTAGGAATTGCCCTGGGCCTGGGAATGTTGGTTGGTTTACAGCGTGAGCATTCCCACCAGCGCATTGCGGGCGTACGTACTTTTACTTTAATTGCTATCCTTGGTACCGTAGCCGGGTTTCTTACGCGGGATATGGGCAACGAATTTATTCTGCCTGCCCTGGGTCTTTCCCTGGCCGTACTGGTATATGCAGGTGGAAAAAATACAAATCCTGAGGCAGATCCCGGTAAAACAACAGAGGTGGCAATTCTGCTTATGTTTGCCATTGGTGCCTACCTGGTGCTGGGCGACCGTGTGGTTGGCGTGGTTGCCGGCGGGCTCCTTACGATGTTGCTTTATGCAAAATCCCATTTACACAACTTTATCGACAGGCTAAAAGATTCAGATATTTCGGCGATAATGACCCTTGCGGGGATCTCCCTTATTGTTTTGCCAATTCTTCCAGACGAGACGTACGGTCCTTATGATGTGCTGAATCCGCAGAATATCTGGCTGATGGTAGTCTTTATTGTGGGCTTAAGTGTTGTGGGATATTTCATATATAAATTCGTCGGAAGGGATTCCGGTGTTATTTCTAACGGTATCCTGGGAGGTTTGATAAGTAGTACCGCTACCACTGTTAGTTTCGCACGAAAACAAAAACAAGCACCCGATATTTCAAAAATTGCAGTTTTTGTAATAACAACAGCTTCAGCCATTGCCCTGGCCAGGGTGATGATAGAGATTTTTGTTGTTGCCCCCGGTGAATTTCCGGCGCTGGCAATGCCTATAGCTTTTAATTTTGTGATAATGTCAATTATTTGCGCCTGGCTCTTTTACATTATAAAAAGAGATAAGGGAGCTGAAGAATTACCCGAACCCGAAAATCCTGCACAGTTTAAAGCCGCTCTTATCTTTGGTTTGCTCTACGGATTAATTTTGTTGCTCGTTGCTTTTGCCAAAGAGCAGTTTGGAAGTAGTGGATTGTACATTGTGGCTATAATAAGCGGATTAACAGATGTAGACGCGATCACACTTTCTATGGCGCAAATGATTAAAGGTGGCGAGGTAGAAACCAATCTCGGGTGGAGGTTGATTTTGCTGGCTTCCCTGGCAAATCTGCTTTTTAAAGGTATTATGGCGGCGGTTATTGGCACCGGGAAAATTGTAAAGTGGCTGGCGATTGCCTTTGGCCTTTCTATCGCCATAGGGCTTCTAACAATATTCTTATGGCCGGAGGCCTGGCATTTCTAAAGGCCGATAATTGCCATTTCCAGCACCTCCCTTTTATGGTT
>NZ_JAVRHP010000059.1:0-20988 GCF_031846505.1 Autumnicola edwardsiae | reverse complement strand
TTTACTCGATAATCGAGATTTTAATGCTCCTAGGCTTGCCTCGAAATTGAAAATTATTTCTTCTTAATGCTTCGTGGGCTCGTCCCGAAGCAGTTTACTTCAGAATAAAACTACTTAAGATTTCTTATTTCTTCCAAGATTTTATGCCCTTTAAAAAAATTGAATAACCTAAGGTCGATAATTGCCTTTTTAAAGGGTGCACGTATTTTACTCGATCTCGTAATCAAGGCGCATCGTGATGGAAGCGGTTTTCTTTTTATCGGCAGTATTATAGGCACCGCTCCAGCTGTAATCTTCACCGCTGTTTTGGCCGGTGATCTGGAAAACGCCCATATTTGCATTTTTTAAGTCTCCCAGGCTGCCGCCGCTGTTCTGCGCGATCTTTTCAGCTCTTAAACGGGCGTCTTCAGTAGCTTTAGAGATCATTTCAATCTTAAGATCGGCAATTTTAGTGTAATAATATCGTGGCGGAGTAGAATTAAACTGTACACCTTTATTCAGCAACTCGGTAATTTCCCTGGAAACACCTTCAATAACTTCCACTTCATAAGATTCAATTTTTACCGATTGAATCAGCTCATAACCTTTAAAAATGCTGCCCACATAATTGCCATTTTGATACTGGTTTTCCTTTTGTTCAATGGTTTGAACAGAATTAAAGACGATATTTTCCTGCTTTATTCCGTTGTCTAAAAGGTACTCCCTTACCGTTTCTTTGTCTTCATTAAATTCTGTGTAAGCTTGTTCCAGGTCTGGACTTACTCTGCTAAACTGGCCTTCCCAAACAATAAGATCTGAAGTGAAATTTTCACTACCCGAGCCGGTTACCGATATTACACCGTCCGGATTAGCGCGGCTTACGTATGCATTTCCCAGGAATACTGCAGCCACAACAATAGCAACTGAGAAAATAATGGCACTTAGGTATTTCATAATTTGAAGATAAGATGGGAATAAAGGTATAAAATAGTAGGATTGCTATTTTATTTTTGCCTCAAATTATTACTTTTGCGCATGCAAAATAACGTACTTATCCTGGACTTCGGCTCGCAATACACCCAGCTCATTGCGAGGCGCGTAAGAGAATTAAACATTTACTGCGAAATTCATCCGTTTCATAAGGTTCCCGAGGATCTTAGCAGCTTTAAAGCTGTGATCCTTTCCGGAAGCCCTTTTTCTGTTAGAAACGAAGATGCTCCACATCCCGATCTTTCAAAAATAAGAGGATTGGTTCCCATTCTAGCTGTTTGTTATGGAGCGCAGTATTTTGCACATTTTCATGGCGGCAAAGTAGAAGCTTCAGAAATAAGGGAATATGGAAGGGCAAACCTTTCAGTAATAAAAGATCACGAACCGCTTTTCGCAAATATCCGGGAAAATTCCCAGGTTTGGATGAGCCATAGCGATACTATAAAAGAATTGCCTACAAACGCGGTGAGGCTGGCCAGTACAAGCGATATTTTAAATGCGGCTTACAGGATTGAAGGGGAGCAGACTTTTGCAATTCAATTTCATCCTGAAGTTTACCATTCCAAAGATGGAAAGCAGTTATTGGAGAATTTTCTGGTAAAAATTTGTGGTGTTGAGCAATCCTGGACCCCGGGAGCTTTTGTAGATTTAACTGTTTCAGAATTAAAAGAAAAAATAGGTAATGATAAAGTAGTGCTGGGTTTAAGCGGCGGAGTGGATTCTTCTGTTGCGGCTGTTCTTCTGCACCAGGCCATAGGAAAAAACCTGTACTGTATTTTCGTAAATAACGGTCTTCTTCGGAAGGATGAATTTGAAAGTGTCCTGCATCAGTATAAAGATATGGGGCTTAACGTAAAAGGAGTCGATGCTTCGGCACGTTTCTTGGGTGCACTTGCGGGAATAAGTGATCCCGAATTAAAGCGTAAAGCTATAGGGAACACTTTTATTGAAGTGTTTGATGATGAAGCGCATGAAATCACAGATGTGACTTACCTGGCACAGGGAACAATTTATCCAGATGTGATCGAATCTATTTCGGTAAACGGCCCTTCAGTAACTATTAAATCGCATCACAACGTTGGCGGTTTGCCAGATTTCATGAAGCTGAAAGTTGTGGAGCCCTTACGAATGTTATTTAAAGATGAGGTGCGAAGAGTAGGAGCAGAGTTGGAAATAGATCCTGAACTTTTGGGAAGACATCCTTTCCCCGGGCCGGGACTGGCAATAAGAATTTTGGGTGATATTACTGAAGAAAAAGTTAGGATTCTTCAGGAAGTAGATCATATCTTTATACAAGGCCTGCGTGACGCGATGCTGTATGATAAAGTTTGGCAGGCGGGAGCAATTTTACTCCCCGTACAGTCGGTAGGAGTGATGGGTGATGAACGTACTTATGAGCAGGTAGTGGCTTTAAGAGCTGTAGAATCTACAGACGGTATGACGGCAGACTGGGTGAATTTACCTTATGAGTTTTTACAAAAAACGTCCAATACAATAATTAACAGAGTAAAAGGCGTTAACAGAGTAGTATATGACATTAGTTCCAAGCCGCCTGCCACAATAGAATGGGAATAAATTTGCAGACAAGGGACGATTAAAGAAGATAAGATGAAGTACATTTTTGCGTTATTTTTACTGTTTCAGGTTTTTACTGCTGAAGCTGTAGCACAACAGTTTAAATATCATACTGTAACTTCAGGCGAGACTGTAAGTAGTATAGCGCGCTCCTATAATATTTCTACTGAAGATATTTTTAAATATAATCCAGATTCAAAGAACGGGATTGATGTTTCCGCTAAACTGGTGATTCCTCTAAATGCTTCTGAAATACAGTCTTCGAAGGAAGGAAATACAACTGCAACCAGCTTCAGAACGCACAAAGTAGCCAAAAAAGAGACACTTTACGGGCTGTCTAAGCAGTATAATGTAGAGATTGATCAGATTAAGCGCTACAATAAACATTTGTATGCTGAAGAACTTCAGACGGGGGAGGAGATAAGAATTCCTGTTATTTCTGAAGCGCAAACAACGACTGCACAGGTACCGGAACCGGTTTCTGCACCACAGCAGCAGCAAAGTTCAGGTGTAGATCCTCAGGAGACGAAAAATACCCGGGAGCATGTGGTCATTCCGAAGGAGACAAAGTACGGTATTGCTCGTAAATACGGTCTTACCGTTCAGGAACTTGAGGAAATGAACCCTACTGTAGACGTACTACAGCCGGGAATTATGCTGAAAGTGGGAACAAATGTTCTTGAAAATGAGCCGGTAGTTATAACTGATGAAACTTTTGAATTTTATGAGGTTAAACCGAAGGAAAACTTTTTCCGCTTAACACGAAAATTTGGGATAGACCGTGACTCATTAATTGCGCTAAACCCTGCATTAAAAGATGGTGTAAAATCGGGGATGGTCCTAAAAATTCCTGCCGATCCAGAATCCGGGGAAGGCGATTTTGATTTTGAAAATTTTGAAGATGCAGAAGATACCAATGTAAACCTTAAAAATTCACTGACCAATTTTAGTACAAAAGAGCTTGTGGTGATGCTTCCATATAATCTTGATAAAATTGAGGCAGACTCTACAGATACCTATCAGAATGCAATCTTAAACGACAGGGTGTTGCGTATTTCTCTCGATTTCTACAGCGGAGTCTTAATGGCGGTAGAAGAAGCGAAGGAACTTGGAATTTCTACAAATCTTCGTGTTTTTGACACAAAATATGATTCACAAAGTGGTGCCCGGGAGGTAAACAATATTATTAACAGCAATAACTTCAGCGATGTAGATGCCGTTATAGGTCCGCTTTTACAGACTACCACAGAGGCAGCTGCTGCAAAGCTTTCCGGAGCAAATGTGCCGGTGGTAAGTCCGCTAAGTAATAAGCAAATGCGGCCGTATTCCAATCTCTTCCAGTCGCGTCCAACAGATGATATGCTGGCCGAGGCGATGGTTAATTATCTTCAGCAAAATTCAGATAACAAAAACGTGGTTGTGATTGCCGACGGAAAGTCTTATGGCATAAAAAGTGAACTTAGTAACGCTCTTCCCCAGGCGAAATTTATAAATCCCGGAAATGGATATGTTTCTGAAAGTGCTATGAACCAGGTTCTTTCCCCCGATCGTGAAAACTGGGTTGTCTTGGAGTCAGACAACGTTGGGATTTTGAGCAGTGTCACTTCGGGGCTTAACCGGCTTGCACGAGATAAAAATATTAAGCTTTTTACCACAAAAAAAGGCAGTGGTTATGATAATGATAATGTTTCCAATAATCATTTGGGAAGGCTTAATTTTCATTATCCTTCTGTAGATAAAGAACATAATCAGGAAGATTCGAAGGAATTTATAGAAGAATATGTAGCGCAGTACGGTATTGTGCCTAACCAATATGCAGTTAGAGGCTACGACCTTACACTGGATGTTTTACTTAGGCTGGCGAGTGCCAGGGATCTTTATGATTCTTTTGCCAGGTACCAGGGCTATACAGAATATTACGAAAATAAATTTCATTATGTGCCAATTTCGGGTGGAGGTTTCCAGAATGATGCGGTTTATATAATGAGAGTAAATCAGGATTTAAGTTTAAGTGTAGAAAATGACTTCTAAAGTAACTTATAAAGGCGGATTAAGAACTGAAGCGGAACATCTAAAAAGTGGTTCCAAGATCATTTCAGATGCTCCTATAGACAACCATGGCAAAGGTGAGGCTTTCTCGCCAACAGATACTGTTGCCACCGCATTGGCATCTTGCATGCTAACTGTAATGGGCATTAAAGCTGAAGAAATGGATCTCGACCTAAGTGGTACGAATGCTTCAGTAACTAAAGTTATGGCTGCCGAACCACGTAGAATATCGAGAATAGATGTGGTAGTTGAATTCCAAAGAGATCTTCCGGAGAAGCAGAAAAAGATATTGGAGAACACTGCTAAAACCTGTCCCGTGCTCAACAGTCTTCATACGGATATTGAAAAGAATATTTCTTTCCGGTATAGCTAAATGAAAAGCTTTTTCCTTACTCTTTTTCTTGTTTGCACCTCTTTTGTTTTTGCTCAAAATGAAAAGGAAAAAATTCAGTGGGATAAAAACACGCCGCTTACCTGGAGTGATTTTAGAGGTGAGCCCTCTTCCTCCAGTGATTTTAAGGCAAGTACAAATTCGGGAATGTCCATTTCCTGGAGTTTAAGTAAGAGCGGGAATAAGGTGGTTTTAGAAGATTATGAGGTGATAGCTAATTTTTATCCCGACCAATCCTGGAAAAAAGAAACCATTAAAAAGAAGGAGTATATCCTCGGCCACGAACAACTTCACTTTGATATTTCTGAACTGCATGCCAGAAAATTACGTAAGGCCCTGGCAGGGTACGAAGGTGGAAAAAATATACAGAAAGATCTTACTGCTATTTATAGAAAATACGAAAAGGAGAGGGTGAGGATGCAAAACATGTTTGACGCCGAAAGTGTTCACAGCCGGGTAGAGGAGGAGGAATTAAAGTGGAGGAGGATTCTAAAGCAGCAACTTGAGAAATACCAGAATTACGCTCGCTGAATAAGTCAGGATAATTTTTCCTTAAATTTACATACTTAAAATTTTAAAAAGAGGTGGCGCTTATTAAAAAGAATGGGAGGAAGCCTCTTTTTGAGAACTTTTAAATTCTTCAATGATCTCGCTTACAATATCGGCAGCCGGTTTAATCTCATGAATTAAGCCTGAAATTTGCCCAATTTCGAGTTCTCCATTTTCAAGATCACCTTCAAACATTCCTTTTTTTGCACGTCCGCGGCCCAGGAGTTTGAGCAGATCTCCTCTGGCGGGAGCTTTTTGATAAAGCTCTTCAATTTCGGTGTAAAACTTATTCTTTAGTAGCCTTACCGGTGCTAATTCCTTTAATGTGAGCGTGGTATCACCTTCCTGAGCTTTAATCACCATTTCCTTAAAATCGGGATGGGACGAGGCTTCGGGAGAGGCTACAAATCTGCTTCCTACCTGCACAGCCTCGGCGCCCAAAACCATAGCGGCAAGCATTCCGCGGCCAGTGGCAATTCCTCCCGCGGCAATAAGCGGAATTTTCAGTTTTTCCTTTACCATGGGGATTAGCGTAAACGTAGTTGTCTCGTCCCGGCCGTTGTGGCCACCTGCTTCAAAACCTTCAGCAACAACGGCATCTACACCGGCTTCTTCAGATTTTAAAGCAAATTTTACACTGCTTACCACGTGTGCTACTTTTATACCCTGCCCCTGTAAATGCTGTGTCCATGTTTTGGGATTTCCGGCCGAGGTGAACACAATTTGAACACCTTCATCAACAACAATTTTCATGATTTCCTCTACATTGGGGTAGAGCAGGGGGACATTCACAGCAAAGGATTTACTGGTAGCAGCTTTACACTTCTGGATATGCTCTCTTAAAACTTCAGGATACATAGAGCCGGCACCAATTATTCCCAGTCCGCCAGCATTGCTCACTGTCGAGGCGAGCTTCCATCCACTTGCCCAAACCATTCCCGCCTGGATTAGCGGATATTTTATATTGAAAAGTTCAGTAATTCTGTTTTCAGGCATATTGCTTCAGTTTAAAATCTCCTTAATTCAACGAAATTAAGAAATAACACCGGAACCTAGTAACTCATCTCCGTCGTACCAGGCAACGAACTGGCCTTCGGTAATCGATGCCTGATTTTCTTCAAAAACGACATAAAGACCATTGCCGGTTTGATGAAGCGTCGCATCCTGCAGCGGCTGCCGGTAACGTATCCTGGCTTTTACCTGTAATTCCTCATTATCTTTCAGTGCGAGGTCTTTGCGTACCCAATGCACTTCTTCATTGTTGACAAACAAAGCTTTCCTGTAGATACCAGGATGGTTTTTTCCCTGTCCGGTATAAATCACGTTTTCCTCGACATCTGTATCAATTACAAAAAGTGGCTTCGGAGTACCACCTACGGCCAAACCTTTGCGTTGACCTTTAGTAAAATAATGTGCTCCCTGATGTTTTCCCACCACTTTACCATCGGTTGAAGCATATTTATACTTCTTAGACAGGTGCTCTAATTTGTCAATTTTCGACCTATAGTCTGCTTTGTCTTCAGCATAAAGCTCTTTTTGAGCATCAATTTCTACAATAGCACCTTCTTTTGGCTGCAATTTTTGCTGAAGAAAGTCCGGAAGCCTTACTTTTCCTATGAAACAGAGGCCCTGGGAGTCTTTTTTGTCTGCAGTAACCAGATTTTGCTCCTTTGCGATCTTACGGACTTCAGATTTTTGCAATTCTCCAATAGGGAAGAGGCTTTGTGACAATTGTTCCTGTGTTAACTGGCATAAAAAGTAAGACTGGTCTTTATTGGCGTCTTTTCCTGCCAGTAACTGGTAAATTGTTTCCCCGTCTTTCTCAATTTCTGCTTTTCTGCAATAATGCCCGGTCGCTACGTAATCTGCACCCAGCGAGAGGGCAATTTTCATAAAAACATCAAATTTGATCTCCCGGTTGCACAGCACGTCGGGGTTTGGAGTTCTTCCGCGCTCATATTCGTTGAACATATAGTCTACAATACGCTCTTTGTATTGCTCGCTTAAATCTACCGTCTGAAATGGAATGCCGAGCTTATCTGCCACCAGCATCGCATCGTTGCTGTCATCCAGCCAGGGACATTCGTCTGAAATGGTCACGGAATCATCATGCCAGTTCTTCATAAACAGTCCTATGACTTCATAGCCCTGTTGTTGCAGCAAATAAGCCGAAACACTGGAATCTACACCTCCTGATAAACCAACAACTACCTTTTTCATTTTTGTATGCTATAATTTGTATTGAAAGTCGGAAAAGTGATCGCAAAATTACGAAATAAAAAAGGGTGACAAAAGCCACCCAGATTCAGTTTTTAATTGTTTCCCTATCTCTTTTCGAAGACGATATTTGTGTTTTCGGTCATTAAAGCGTCTGGATAAAAAGTAAACTCCGAATAATCATCAGAAAATTCAACAGTTCCTTGTTGAGATCCTAACAAAGGTATTCTAAATGTATATTTTGATCCATCTCCGCCGCTCCAGGTTCCTTCTTCACTATCTACGGTACATCCCGCCTGGGTTTGCGTGTAATATTCAGAAAAAGCGGTGTTATCACTATTAAAGGTGATTTGTGACTGCGAACTACAATCGTTAATGCTCACTGGGAAATCTCCTGCATTGTTGATTTCAGCGATCCCCCAGGTACCCAGGATTTGGTCGTCTGAATTTACACTGGCGTCATCGTCGTCACTGCATGAAGATAAAACTGCGAGCGACATAAATAGTATAAATATTTTTTTCATAACAAGTAGGTTTTTGTTTAGGTGTAAATATATTGGAATTTTAGGAGAGCTAAAATTCTTTTTCTTCTGTTAACTTTTTATTCTCATAATATTTCCAGTTTCCTTTCTTTTGATCCTGAGCATATTGTCCTTCTATGATTTTTTCACCTTTACTATTGTAATAGAAAACCGGACCATGTAATTCACCATTTACGAAATGCAAATGCTGCAGCAGCGCACCTCCTTCAGCATAAACAAAACTTTCACCGTGTTTTTTGTCGTTTTTATATTCCGTTCTTTCAGCTAGATTTCCATTTTTAAAAAATGTTTTCTGAAGGCCATTTAATTGGTCATTCTTGTACGCTTCAATCATCATCGTGTCCTGCGAAGCCTGATGGAAATAAATCCATTTACCCTCCCGCTTCTTGTCTATCATCTTACCAGTACTAATAGGCTCTCCTTTTTGGGTGTAGTAGGTGACTTTTACAGAATCCAGTCCTTTCTTAAAATTCATTATAGCAGAAGGATGTAGCGCAAAACCCTTTTTATAGAACCGGAATTCTCCAATTTCTTTTCCGTGCTCAAAATTGCCTTCAAATTTTAGCTGCGAAGTCCCTTCAAAATTCACCGCCCATTTCCCATGTCGCCTGGATTCGGAATCGAGCTGGTTTGTTTTTTCCTGAGCGTACATTTGCAGCCCTGTGAGAAAAAGGAAAATCAAAAGTGAGAATTTTTTCATTTTTGTTTTTCTTCTATTTGCCTTTCTGAATAAAGAACTTGCGAAAAGGATATTTATTTTCTGGTTTATAAAAATTTACTGCATTCGAGATGGTTTGGCTAAGCTGAATCTAATTGTAAGTTCTGCTGAAGTACGGGACTAAAGAAGAGCTGAAGTGGAAGAAGTATTTTCTTTATACTTAAAACTTCACAATATGTAATTTTTGGTCCTATTGAAAAAGCCCGGTTCGCCGGGCTTTTTACATTATCTCTTTCCTTTTTTCTGCTGTTCTTCAGCCTGTTCCATCATCTCCTGCATCTTCCTGGTAAACCTGTTTTGTTTTTTAGGCTTCTTCTTGTTGGCCTGAATCTTAGCATGAATTTTTTCGTCATCTATAATAACATGCTTAATTACCAGCATAATCCCAATGGTAATAAGGTTGGAAGTGAAATAGTAGAGGGAAAGTCCGCTGGCATAGTTATTAAAGAAGAAAAGCATCAGTAACGGGGAAAGGTACATGATGAACTTCATGTTAGGCATTCCCGGCTGTTGATTTGCCTGCATGGTCTGGCCCGTAGTCATCGTCATGTAAATAAAGATGGCAATAGAAGCCAGTATGGGGAATAAACTCACGTGATCGCCATAAAACGGAATGGTAAACGGAAGTTCTGCAATAACATCATAACTGGAGAGGTCATCTGCCCATAAAAATCCTTTTTGACGCAACTGGAAAGCACTGGGGAAAAATTGGAACAGCGCATAAAATACAGGAATCTGCATTAAAGCCGGAAGACATCCACTCATGGGGCTGGCTCCTGCCTTGCTGTACAGCTTCATAGTTTCCTGCTGCTTTTTCATTGCATTGTCCTTGTACTTCTCGTTTATCTCGTTTATTTCAGGACGTAAAACTTTCATCTTCGCCTGTGATAAGTAAGATTTATACGTGACTGGGGAAAGGACAATCCTAACAACAATCGTCATTACAATAATTGCAATCCCGTAGCTTGGAAGGAAACTACTTAGAAAAGCAAAAAATGGTATAAAAATATATTTGTTGATCCAACCAAAGATCCCCCATCCAAGCGGAACAATTTCATCTAAATTACGGTCGTAATCATTTAGGATCTTGTAATCTGTGGGACCATAATACCAGTTCATGTTATAATTTAACTCCCCGCCATTGAGTTCCAGTGGAAGACTGGCAGCAAATTGCCTGGTATAAAGTGTGTCTGTTTCTTCATCTTCAACGAGATTTTCAGTTCTAAAACTTCCTCGTTCAAAAGGATCGTCTGTTAGCAGGATAGAAGAGAAGAAATGCTGCTTAAACGCGACATAACTAATATCTTCTTCCTCATCTGTCTCTACATCACCACCTCCAAGGTTATCATCCTTATCACCTTCATACTCATAGATAAGGTCGGTATACCTGCTTTCGTAAGAAATACTTTTAGCGTGGCGGTAGCCTTTTAACTTCCAATCCAGATTGATGTCCTGAGAACTGTTTAAAACATCATTAAGTCCCTGCGATCGGATGCTGAAATCCAGCATATACTCCCCGGGCTTCAGTACATAACGGTACTCCAGAAATTCATCTTCAGAAACTTTTAATTTCATTGAAAGTACCTGGTTATCACCATTCTGACTTACTTCAGGTTCAAAAAATAAATTCTGAGTATCCAGTGTGCGACCATCAGTAGTGGAAAAATTTATATTGAAGGAGGCATTTTCATCCTTAATAAGATATACGGGAATAGAATCAAAAGTTTTGAAGTTTTTAAGCCTTGCTTCAGAAATATATCCGCCTTTATTGTCTATAGTCAACTCCAATACATCATTGGATATGGTCGTAGCGTTTTGGGAAGCTGATTGCAAAGTAGCAGAATATCCAAAGGCCCCAAGTCTCTTTTGAGCCTCTGCCAAAGCTGTAGAATCCTGCCCTGTACCCGCCAAATTATCTTCTGTAGTGGCAATCCTGTTTGTCTGTTGATCCTCTAGGCCTTCAACCTGCTCGGTTTCCTGGCTTTCTTCCAGTGCTGTTTCTTCTGTCGAATTATTGTACAACATCCATAAAAGGATTGCACCAATAAGTAAAAATCCAATTATAGATTGAACGTCTATTTTCTTTTCTTCCATGCTTAATGCTATAGCAAACCATCATTCAAAAAGATGGCCGTTTCTTAAATTTATGCCAACTTGGCGTTTTTCTTTTTTGAATAATTGTAAGCGGCATTTATGAAGCCAACAAATAAAGGATGTGGGCTGGCCACTGTACTTTTATATTCAGGGTGATATTGTACCCCTACAAACCAGGGATGATCGGTAAGTTCAATCACTTCTACAAGACCGGTGTCGGGATTAATTCCCGTTGCAGCCATTCCTGCTTTTTCCAGTTGTACCTTATACTTATTATTATATTCGTAACGATGCCGGTGCCGCTCCTTTATTTGGGTTTTGCCGTACACTTTTTGGATAACAGATCCTTCGGTAAGTTTGCAGTCCCAGGCTCCCAACCGCATTGTACCACCCATATGGGTGATATTCTTCTGCTCTTCCATAATATCAATAACAGGATGTTTGGTATTGGCATCCATCTCGGTAGAATTTGCATTTTTCAATTGCAAGACGTTTCGTGCAAATTCAATAACTGCCATTTGCATGCCCAGGCAGATGCCTAAAAATGGTAAATTATTCTCGCGGGCAAAACGTACAGCATCAATTTTACCTTCAATTCCCCGTTCTCCAAATCCGGGTGCTACAAGAATCCCGTCCAGGTGCGATATTTTATGCTGAATAGTATTTTCATTAATAAATTCTGAATGAATACTTTCTATCTTCACCATCACTTCGTTTTCGGCCCCTGCGTGAATAAATGATTCCAGAATAGATTTGTAAGAATCCTGAAGTTCCACATATTTTCCAATAAGGCCAATCCTAACTTCTGCTTTGGGATTTTTATGTCGTTTTAGAAACTGATTCCAACGTTCCAGATTCGGAGTTTTATCATCTGGCAGGGAAAGTTTCTTCAGTGTTACCGCGTCCAGGCCTTCTTTAAGCATCATGTTGGGAACGTCGTAAATCGTATCTGCATCGATAGATTGGATAACCGCCTCCTGGCGAACGTTACAGAAAATTGCCAATTTTCGACGTATATCATCAGAAAGCTCATGCTCTGTCCGGCATACCAGGATATCTGCTTTTATCCCGCTTTCCATTAGCGTTTTAACGCTGTGCTGAGTGGGTTTTGTCTTAAGTTCACCCGCAGCAGAAAGGTAGGGGACAAGTGTAAGATGTATTACCAGGGCATTGTCGTCCCCAAGTTCCCATTTTAGCTGTCTTACCGCCTCTATATAAGGCAGCGACTCTATATCTCCAACTGTACCACCAATTTCAGTAATGACAATATCAAAATCTCCGTTTTTACCGAGGATCTGAATCCGTTCTTTAATTTCATTGGTGATATGCGGTACTACCTGTACGGTTTTTCCAAGAAATTCCCCACGGCGCTCTTTTTCTATAACGCTCTGGTAGATCCTTCCGGTAGTTACATTATTGGCCTGCGAAGTATTCACGTTCAAGAAACGCTCATAGTGCCCAAGGTCAAGATCTGTTTCGGCACCATCTTCAGTCACATAACATTCGCCGTGTTCGTATGGGTTTAATGTTCCGGGATCCACATTTATATAAGGATCTAATTTCTGAATTGTGGTTTTAAAGCCACGCGCCTGTAAAAGTTTTGCCAGAGATGCTGCAATTATCCCCTTTCCTAAAGAAGAAGATACGCCGCCGGTGACAAAAATATACTTGGTTTCGGCCATGTTTAGGGTGTTTATTGTGTCTTTAATTCAGGGCGCTAAATTACAAATAAGAATAGAAAAACCGGGCAATATAAGAAGCTAATATTTAGAGTTTGTTAAGAAAAAACAGCACTAGAGAAGGAAGAACTATTTAGGGTAATTTTTCCTGATTTTTCTAAGGATGCCTTCCATTCCGTTTACCTTAAGTTCATAAACCTGTTGCATTTGTGCGCCAAGTTTTCCTTCGGGAAAGCCTTTTTGTTTGCACCAGACCATATAATATTCGGGAATATCAGAGAGAAAGTAGTCTTTGTATTTCCCGAAATACATTTTTGCATGTGCGAGTTCAATAAGGGCTTTATGATCGGGTTTTACTTCCAATGTTGAGCATTTTAAGTTGAAAAGATCGAAAATTGCCTTTTTAGGACTATTGCTTTAAATAGGAAGAAAGAAGCATGAATTTTTGCTTATTCAGAGGTTTTACCACATATTCCAGGACGCATGGATACTCAAGAGCCTTTTGCTGGTCTAGCTGACTTGTGCTTGAAGTGAGTACAATTGTTCTGTGTTTAACACCCTTGCGGCGCATTTCATCAAGAAACTCCCATCCTGTCATTTCCGGCATGTTAAGGTCAAGAAAAATTAAAGCCTCTTCTTTTTCCTGTTCTACTATGGCAAAAGCTTCAACGGGATTAATGAAATCCTGAACGTTTTCTTTGTAGCCTTCCAATTCAAGCAATTTTCTTGTAATAAAATTTGCAATGGGTTGATCGTCTATGAGATATATGTTGCTCATGTATTTTCGGCTTTTAACTTAACCAGTTCCTGGGAAGCCATTTCAATAACTTCTTTTAGAACGAGATCCATTTCTTCTACAGAGGTGGCTAATTTAGGAATTAATTCCGTGCGACAGGTTTCATCGTCAAAAACTTCAAACAGCTGAGTTATACCCTGAATCCTTGAGAGCGGTTCCCTCACGTTATGTGCGTTTAAGGCAGAAATATGAAGCAGTTTTTCGTTCTTTTCTACAATTTCCCGGGTTCGCTTCTCAATAGTTTGTTTCTGATTTTCTACAATTTCCTTTATCTGAAAATTCTGCTTTTTAATAGTATCATAAGCTTCAGAAAGCGATTTGTTTTTTTGAGCTAACTGATTTTTAAGGAAGATTTCCTGAAGTTTGGCTTCAAGACAATCTGTCACGAGCTTTAAAATTTCAACATCGGCATAAGAAAACGGTTTTTTTTCATCTGAAATAAGGGAAACCAGTACTTTTCTTGCATTTTTTTGAAATGACCACCCCCATAACTCCGGCTCCGCCAGTTCTTCAGTAGAATTTTTTCCATTTATAAGTTCCAATGGAATATTCGAAGTCTTTATAGGAACACCATTTTTAAGGAGTTCCTTTTCGTAAGGAAGGAGCGAATCTTCTTCAGTAATAGTATATGATACTTTATTTTTGTATATAGAAAGCAGCAAAAAGCGATCATCCTTTTCCAACACCATTTTAATTAAATGAAAATTAAGCAGGTATTTTAAATGTCTTCGTGTATCTTCTGCAACCTCCTGTAACGTTCCGCAGCGATTAATCCCATTGGCAAATTTAGAATAGGCCTCATAGGTTATGCGGTAGTGTTGTGCAGAATTATTGCTTATAGAAGCCATTAGAAGAAGCTTATTCTATGGTCTCCAACAACTCATTATCGATCTTTATTCCCGAAACGTCTGCTATGGTGTTAAGCATATTTACAAGGTCTGCCTGCGCCATAAGCTCCTGGATTTCCTTTTGTGAAAATCCCGCATCAAGCAGTTCTTCAAAATCATCATTAGATATCTGGTCGTGGTTAAGTGCAGCTTTTGTAACCACATTCACTGCCGTACGATAACTAATCGGCATGGTAGGGGAATTAAGATTCTCTGTAGCTTTAAAATTTTCGTCTTCAGAAATCATAGAGCTCATGCTATCGGCAAATATACCGTGAGCATGTGAACAATAATGGCAATTCCTCTTTTTTGAAACGTTATATATAATGAGTTGTTTGAGCACGTTTGGTACTTCCCCTTCCATTAAGGTATTTTTTAATTTACTCCAGTTGCCCTTTAAAAGTGTGGCATTACCGCCCTGGCATTTAAACCAGTTTAAAACAAACGGAAGTTGAAGAGTTTTTTTTGTGTCGTCGTAAATTTCCTTTACTTCTGGGGAAGCTTCTTCGTAAGATACCATGGGGTATCTCTCTGAAACTTCAGGATTTGTCGTTTCCATATTATGTAGGTTAAGATAAAATTTAATTTTTATTAAATTTCCGGGCAGGAAATTCGAGACCAAGATAGGATTTAAAATACAGAAATTAATTATTTCGCAATAATTTTAGGTTTTGTTTAATAATTCGCTCATGGATTAGACGCTAAAGCTCTTTGAGATGGTAAAATGCGAACAAAAATTGTCTTAGTTAAAGTAATGATAATTGCCGGGGGAAGTTATGCTCCTTTCTTAGTTTTAAATAATTTAGACTTCGATATTAACAAATAAAATTCTATGCGCATGGCCATTATAGGTTCCATTATTAAAAACTTAATAGATCTTAGGGATACCCTGGTGTCAGAGCCTGATGCCGGCAAGGCGCAACAGGACGAACTTGAGAAATTATTAAAGAAAGCTAAGGACACTTTATTCGGTATACATTATGATTTTAAAAGTATTCTGGAAGCCGATGATATTCAAAAAGCCTTTGCTGAAAAAGTGCCTTATTTTGATTATAATAAGTTGAATAGTGAGTGGTGGAGTAAAATGCACCAGGGAGAAGAAGACGTCACGTGGCCGGGAAAACCTCCTTATTTTGCACTAAGTTCTGGAACAACGGGGAAGTCCAGTAAAAGAATTCCTGTAACAGAAGATATGGTAGAAGCTATACGCAACGCAGGGATTAAGCAGGTGAGTGCATTAAGCCATTTTGAACTTCCTTCAGATTTCTTTGAAAAAGACATCATGATGCTTGGGAGTTCTACAGATTTGCATGAAGAAGGTGACCACATGGAAGGTGAAATTAGCGGTATAAGCGCCAGTAATATTCCGTCATGGTTCCAGGGGTATTACAAGCCGGGGAAGGAGATTGCCAAAATTGACGAATGGGATGAGCGGGTACAGAAAATTGCAGAAAATGCCCGCGACTGGGACGTGGGTGCCATTAGTGGAATTCCATCCTGGACAGAGCTTATGATGAAAAAAATAATCGAACATCATAAGGTAGATAATATTCATGAGATCTGGCCAAACCTCCAGGTTTACGCTTCTGGTGGAGTAGCTTTTGAGCCATATGAGAAGAGCTTTAATGCAGTGCTGGCCCATCCGCTGAAAGTAATAGACACTTACCTCGCTTCTGAAGGATTTCTTGCAATCCAGGAAAGACCTGATTCACATTCGATGAAACTGATCCTGGATAACGGAATCTATTTTGAGTTTGTTCCGTTTAAGCCGGAATATATTAATGAAGATGGTTCTTTAAAAGATGAAGCGCCTGTAATTCCCCTTTCTGAAGTTGAAGAGGAGCAGGATTACGTTCTGCTTATAAGTACGGTTTCCGGCGCATGGCGTTATTTAATTGGGGACACGGTAAAATTCACTGATGTTGAAAGACATGAGATAAGGATTACCGGAAGGACAAAATTTTTCCTTAACGTAGTGGGATCTCAACTTTCAGTGAATAAAATGAACGATGCCATACAGGAATTGGAAGAAAAATTTGATATCAAAATTCCTGAGTTTACTATTGCCGCTGTAAGGATAGACGGGGAGTTCTATCATTCCTGGTACCTTGGAACAGACTCTGATATTGAAGGTGAAAAACTCGCAAAGGCTCTGGACGAAGTACTTCAGGAAGCTAATAAAAATTACAAGGTAGCACGATCTAAAGCACTTAAAGGAGTGAAAGTGACTACTGTTCCGCCAGATTTTTTTCCGGAATGGAGTGGTGCCAACAAAAAGAAAGGTGGCCAGGTGAAGATGGAAAAAGTAATGAAAGAGGAGAAATTTGCAGAATGGGAAGCCTTCGTTAAAAAACAACTACAAGGTTAGTCCAGCTCTTCCACCAGCTCCATTATTTCTTCCTGGGAAAGATAAAGGCTCTTGATTCTGTTCTTGTACTTTTCCGAGAGGTGAGCGTGATTAAGTATAAAATCTTTGGTGGCGATTATATATTCCCCCATTCCGTGGTTAACAGCATAGGTATCTGCGGCTCTTTCAGCTTCACGAATGTAGCGTTTGGAAGTAACATACCGTACTCCAAACCAGAACATATTCATGGCACTACGGTTTTTATAGTCCATTATATGTCCAAGCTCATGTCCAATCCAACCAATTAACACGTCTGATGGGACATTGGTTACATCAAATTCCTGATCTTCTATATTAAAACGCTCGCTTATCATTATATAGTAAGAGCGCTTCCCTTTTCTTTTTAAAAAATCTCCGAACCTTGGCTGTGCCTGCATAAAGGACTTTTTAATGTTCTCTTTAAACCGGAATTCTATTGGGGTGTTTTTAAGCTCAGGGTAATGGGCAAGAGCAACGTAAACTTCTCTCCATATAACCTCTGGTACAATTTTATTATTAAATTTAAGGCTATCCTTTTGTTTCATATTTTGGCTATGTGCACTGGGTATAATCAGAAGAGCGAGAATTATCATTACCATATATAGATAGGTGTTCCCGGTACTGTTCAAAATAGTTGATTTGAGTCTTTAAATTGCTTTATATAAAATTAAGTAATATGCAATAGTTGCCGAAAGTACTGAAGTTAAATTGACCATAAAATCTGATAAACCTGTGGTGTTTACAGGGCCATACGTCTCGCAGGAGGCCATAAAAAAAGCCCTACATAAAATGTAAGGCCAAGAATATAGTATTTAAAACTAGTGGTTATGCTTGTTTAACATTAACCGCGTTTAATCCTTTTCTTCCTTCTTCGAGATCAAACGTTACTTCGTCATTTTCTCTAATTTCGTCGATAAGACCATTAGCGTGTACAAAGTACTCTTTGTTTGATCCTTCTTCTTTGATAAATCCAAATCCTTTTGTGTCGTTGAAGAATTTGACTGTTCCTTTATTCATTATAACTTAAATTTAATTTGGTCAAAGATAAATATAAATATCGATAAATCACTTATTTATAATTTTTTTTCAAAAAAACTTTGATAAAAGGTTTCCGGCGGGTTATACGATTGGATTTAAATAAAAAAGCAACCCAAAATAAGGTTGCTTTTTATGCTGGTATCTAATTTTGGCAATTATTGCCCCTGTAGCATTTCCTGCAACCTTTGTTGCATTTCAGGATTTGTCTGTAAGGCCATTGCGAGCTTTTCATATCTTTCCATAGTAAAGCCTTGATCTGTAATTACTTCTTCCATTTGCTCCTGAATTTCACCCTGCATTCCTTCGATTTTTTGGACTGTTGATTCATATTTATCCATTTCTTCAGCGCTTGCTTCTAATTCTTTGTTTGGATCCATAGAAGTCTGGTACATTTCATTAAAGCGTTGTATATCAAAGCCTTCACTTTCTACTACATCCACCATTTTCTGCTGGGCTTGTTGGTTCACCATCCTTAGGCCCTGGTAGGCTTCTGCAAATTTCGCAAGTTCCTGGTCATTTACATCTACTTCCACCTTTTGCTGTGGAGGCATTGGTTGCGTTTGCGCAATTGCACTCATAGAACCAACAACGGTCAAGAATATTAGAAGGCTTGCAATTTTTTTCATTTTAAGCATAATTAGAGTCTTTATTTTATTGAATTTTTTCAAACATATAAAAATGTGAGGGGCCTATAAAGGAAATAGAAGTTTTCTTCTCTTTTTTATCAGGAAATTAACAATGGATTAGCCGCTATGTTAATCATTATATACAGTTGCGCTTCATTCCTTTTACTAATAGATGTGAGAAAAAAGAATCTTTTTTAACGGATTACAGTTAAAATCCTCTGGCCGAAATTACCTCCAGGTTGATTGGCTCGCCGATTTCCTTTTCAATCTTGTCTTTGATTTTCCTTATTTCACTGCTTTGCAGAGTTTCTGAATTTACAAGGGTTAGGGAGACTCTTAACGTATCGGAAAATCTCACTTTCACGTCCCTTACAACCACATCATTTACAGTTGAACCTTCCAGTTTTTGTGTGATATTGGCTGCTTTTTTAATTCGGTTAAAAGAAAGGGAAAGTGGAACCATCACAAGGCCAATAACTACTAAAGTATAGATAAGCCCAATCCTGGCTCTTTTAAAAGGTGCAAAACCAAGTACCAGGAAAGTAATTCCCGCAAACATGATAATCCCGGCTAGGTTGGTGAGATAAAGCAAAAAAGCTCCTGAAAAAACCTCCCAGTCCCACCAGCCAATACCAATCCCGGCTACAGCTAAAGGTGGCACAAGTGCAACAGCAATAGCTACCCCTGCGAGACTCTTGGCAATTCCTTCTTTAGCATGTGCGTACGCAGCTGCTATTCCAGAAGCTACAGCAATGCCCATATCTAAAAGGGTGGGGGAGAGACGGGCGGCAATTTCCTCAGTGGTTATTTTAAGCGGAATTATAACACTAACCGTGGCGGCAAACAGAAGGGCAACACCTGTGCCTGTTAAAATAGTAAGTATACCCTGCTTGAGCATCCTGGGATCGTATCTTACCATTCCCATAGAGAAAGAAACAATGGGTGCAATAATGGGAGCAAGAATCATCGCGCCTATAATTACCGGTGAGGAGTCGGCAAAAAGGCCAAATGTTGCAATTAATGTAGAGAGAATCATCATCACAATGTACAAAGAAGTAATTTGAGAATTTTCCCTCAGTACTTTGAAAAGATCCTGAAATTCTTCAGTGGTAGCCCTTGGCAGGATTGGGATTTTTCTCTTTGTTAGTTCTTTCCGTTTTTCCCCTGTTGGTAACCCGTCGGTCTTAAGGCTCTTCTTTTGTTTGGTTCCATTTTCTGTGGTACAGTAAATACTCGCCTGTTGAATACAAAGAGCTTCCTGCTGGACTTTTAATGTTATTTCCTTAGCTTCTTTCTTTTCGCCATCCAGCGTGAAATCTACCGAATCAGGGTTTTCAATTTTCAATTCTGAGGTTCTCAGGTGTCCTATAAAGGATGGCAGGCTGCTTAATTTCTTCTGAAAAGGAATCAGGCTACGGAATAAAAACCATAAAAGTTCAAGCAGATTTTGCGGACTAAGAATAAGTGTATTGAACAGTCCGTCGTTCATAGCATTTTCAGAAATCAGGCGCTTGGCGACTACAGAGCTTAAAGGGTGCTCTACAACAACAATTCCCAGGGCAGAGGTGCTGATGATTTTTTCCTCACCGGCACGTATCGTAAATGCCTGGTGGGATAATGAGGAAAGGCTGCGGGTGTTTTTTAAGAATGAATAAACTTCAGAAAAGAAATTATTGGAGTTATTCTCTTTTGGGAATATAAAAACATTACCAATGTTAACCGATTGGAATACCGGAACGTTATTGCAGAACAACATATCCAGATGCCGGGTTTCCCTGGTCTCAACTACTTCCTGTATGGTAGTTTTTAAATCGTTAGATAATCCAAGCCCTTTTATGGTATGGGTATTTTCAGGATGCGGAAGAATCGCTACTTTCCACTCGTTATTTGCAGCCTGGGGTAAAAATCTCCGAAGGTCTTCACTATTTAAATAACAGCAAATTACATCATCTTCGACTGGGGAAAAATCCTTTGCCGGATAAGTAACAACTTTCGTTTCTTCGGATTCCAGTAGTGGCAAAACTTCCTCTTCTACCTTTTCCCGATCTTCGGATTGATATAATAAATATAGCATTGGCTATGTAAGGATTCTTTAGCCAAAATAAGACAATTTACTACCACAGGTCAAATTTTAACCTCAGTTTTGGAAATGAAAACGGGATTTTCAGACCTGGTTGAAATTAATTAAAATTTCTACACTATTCAGGAACCAAATCCTGAAGTCTAAACCACCTTTTTTCCGTAGAAGAAGTCTAAAGCTGCGGGGAATCAATAATAATCGTCTTTTCTCCTAAATCATCATACGAGAACGGGCGTTCATAGAAAAAATCTTCAAGCTCTTCTCCATTATTCACCGCCCTAAGAAGGTAGGGAGCTTCAGTTTCAAGATCGTAAAATATGGTTTCCTCCCCGGCATCAATCATTCCGTTATTTACAAACCCACGCGTATCTAAAGTATTGTTGAAATAAATA
>NZ_JAVRHP010000058.1:0-21048 GCF_031846505.1 Autumnicola edwardsiae | reverse complement strand
TTTGAGCATTCATTTCAAATTGAATGAGTAATCAGGAGGCAAGAAACAGGATGTCATTCCAGAGCGGAGTCGAGGAATTGGCTAGAGAGACAGTGCAATCGTGGTGTGACAAAAGTAGGATGAGCGAATCAGCACATTTTCAAATTTTCAAATCATAACATTAATCCGCTTCAGAAAAATGCACAACCTTCAGTTTTTTATTTTTCCGCAGGTAATTCTGGATAATATGCTGCGTGTCCTGGTCATCTTTCATTGGCGTGATAATAGATCTCACAATCTCAATATTACCAATCTGATGGTTCAGGTTAAAATATCCCATTCCTTTAAACTCGCCATCTTCAATTAAGAGGACACTTTTTTCGTCCACATCGCGGCCGCGGTCAATAATCATCAAATTCTTACTTTCATAAGAATATTTGTTGATAAGTTCCCTCGCCCTTTCATTATATTCAGTTGCAGCTTCCTCTTCTATACAAGCCCCCCAGCAATCTTTAATGCTGTGCTTAAAGCAATTTCCGGTGCCTTTGTCCAGCCCCGAAAGCCGTTCGCATAATTGATATTCTTCCACCCAGTTGGCCAGCAAAGTTCTTGCCTGCCGCAGGTTGGTAAAAGTGGTGATATTTTCGCGGCCATTAGCCCGGCCAATCCTTAAATTAATGTAGCCGTTATCATCGGTATAATGGTATAAGGCATGGCTGAAAATGTGCTTTCTCAGGGCCTTATTGTACTTTGGTTTATTTTGTTTGATTTCCTGATTTTCCTTGAGCAGGGCGATAAGTTCATTGCCACAGGCCTCATAAGAAACCGAAGCAACCTCTTTTTGCATTTCCTTCGCTTTATGATGGTCGTTGGTGAAATGCTGATTTACACGTTTCCTGATGTTTTTGCTTTTTCCGATATAGATAATTTCCCCGTGCTCATTATGCAGGTAATAAACGCCTGTAGTGGCAGGTAATTCTTCCAGAAGGTAAACAAGTTTTGTATCGAGGTTACGTTTTGGCTCGAGTTTTACGTGGTCTTTAAGAATATCTTTTTCTACGTCTTTGGCCAGCAACATCTTAAAAAGTTTTACCGTTGCCTGCGCATCTCCGCTGGCACGATGCCTGTCGCTTAGCGGAATTCCAAGGGAACGTACTAATTTTCCCAAACTGTAGGAGGGAAGCCCCGGAATAAGTTTTTTAGAAAGTTCTACGGTACAAAGGGATTTTCGCTCGTATTCAAAACCAAGCCTGCGGAATTCTGTTCTTAAAATTCTGTAATCAAATTTGGCATTATGCGCCACCAGAATACAATCTGAAGTGATTTCAACAATTCGCTTCGCTACTTCGTAAAACTTTGGCGCATTGCGAAGCATTTCATTATTAATTCCCGTTAATCCTACTACAAAAGGTTGTATGGGTTGCTCGGGATTTACCAGGCTAATAAACTGATCTACAACCTTATGTCCGTCAAATTTGTAAACGGCAATTTCGGTTACTCCTTCTTCATTATACTTTCCGCCTGTGGTTTCTATGTCTAAAACTGCGTACAAATATCTTTTTCTGTTTAATTATAATTTCGTTCCCCAAAAATACTACTTCCAATCCTTACCATTGTAGACCCGCAGTCTACCGCAATTTTATAATCGCCGCTCATTCCCATGGATAGTTCTTGTATTGAGGGATACTGTTCTTTAAAGTCGTCAAAAATAGCTTTTAATTTCAAAAATTCAGATTTTACCTGACTTTCATCTTCGGTAAAAGTAGCCATTCCCATAAGCCCGACCACCTCTGCATTTTCCATTTTCTTATAAACTTCGGAATTTAAAATCTCCCCGGCTTCTTCCCTGGAAATCCCGAATTTTGAATCTTCTTCGGCAATTTTGATCTGAAGCAGGCATTTTATGGTGCGATCTTCATTTTTCGCCCTTTTGTTAATCTCTTTCAGTAACTTTAAGCTATCTACCGCATGAATCAGGCCAACAAAAGGCGCCATGTATTTTACCTTGTTCCGTTGCACATGGCCAACCATATGCCACTCGATATCTTTGGGCAGTTTTTCCCATTTATCGGTCATTTCCTGGATTTTATTCTCACCAAAAATCCGTTGCCCGGCTTCATAAGCTTCCATAAGATCTTCGTTTGGCTTGGTCTTGGAAATCGCCACTAGCTTCACATTTTCGGGTAATTCGCTTTTATATTTCTTTATATTTTCTGAAATTTCCATAGTCAAAACTCGTAAATTGTCAAACCGCTTCGCAGTTTAGGTTCAATATAAGTACTTTTTGGCGGCATCGTCAAATTTTCTTCTGCAATTTGCTTTATTTCGGTGATTCCGGGAGGGAGCATTGCGAAGCCCACGGCAAATTTTCCGCTATCAACCTGCCGCTTAATTTCCACATTATTGTCCTTTCCTGGGAAGTAGGAAATCCGCTTGTCGTTTCTAAGATCCTTAATTCCCAGGATCGGTTTCAGTATATTGTCATAAAGGATCACCGCATCAAGTTTGCTTCGGGAATCCTCCGTTTGGTAACCGGTTTTCTTTAGCTGAAGGGAATAGAATTGGCCATCAAGGTACATGCTGAATTCATGCTTTTCTGCCGGCACAAAAATTTTCTCTTCGTAATTTTTTATGCTGAAGTTTTTCTTCAGAAGAAAAAGAAACTCTTCTTTAGAATGTGAATTAAGATCTGAAATAAGTCTGCTGAAGCCGTCAATTTTCAGATTCTTTTCCGGAATAATGTAACTCAAAAAGTAATTGTAAGGCTCCTTTCCGGTGTGGTTTGGATTGTTTGCCCGGCTTTCTTGTGCAAAAAGGGTAGAAGAGGCACTGCGGTGATGCCCATCTGCAATATATAGGCTACCGATACTTGCAAATTCTGACCTTAGACTTTCTGCAGTTTCAGGATTAGAAATTTTCCATAGATAGTGCTTTTCCGAGTCGGTAGTTGTAAATTCATATTCTGCAGTAGTAGCTGTAGTTTCTGAGATAATGCTTTCAATCGTAGTATTATCGGGAAAAGTAAGTAAAACAGGTTCAGCATTAAAGCCAACTACTTTCAGGTATTCTTTAAAAAGGATTTCGCGGTGCACAATGGTATCTTCATGCTTCTTGATGATGTTTTTGTCATAATCTTCGGCACTGGCCGCAGCTATAATTCCGCAGCAGCTATTGTGCGGAGTTTCAATTTTATAAACGTAGTAAAATGGCTTTTTGTCTTTAATAAAAGTGCCGTCTTGCTTGTATTGCAAAAAGCGTTCTTTAATCATTTTAAACCGACTCTCACCTACATTTTGATCCTGAAGTTCATATTCCGGATTGATAATGTGCAAAAATGAATAGGGATTATTTTCCAGCTGGGCGGCAATTTCTGCTTTGCTGTAATCCTGATAGGAGCGGGAAACTACCAGTCCTGCTTTAGCTTTCGCCGGGCGTACGGCTTTAAAAGGAAGAATTTCTGCCAAGATTTGTGTGTAGAGTTAAAAAGTTAATGAATTAAAAGTGAAAAAGACCCCTCCGACCTTCGGCCACCTCCCCTTGAAAAAGGGGAGGAGCGTTTTTGGAGGAAAATATTCCTCCATGCCTGCGGCATTAAGTTTTTAAACATGAGGTCGAAAATTGCCGTTTTTGGACTGTCTTCTTGAAGTATGTAGACCTCATAGGTTTCTAAGACCTGTGAGGTCTGATTCCATACTAATACTGGGCTTAGACAGAATATCGAAAATTGCCATTTTCGGCCTCTCATTAAGAACTGAACTGCGGGGAAACTTTTTCGGCTTTTTTATTTTCAGCATAATCATAAAAACCTTCTCCGGACTTTACTCCGAATTTTCCAGCTCTTACCATATTCACCAATAACGGACACGGAGCATACTTCGGATTTTTGAATCCGTTATGCATCACTTCGAGGATAGAAAGACAAACATCCAGACCAATAAAGTCGGCTAACTGAAGCGGCCCCATAGGATGCGCCATTCCCAGCTTCATTACCGTATCGATTTCGTAAACGCCGGCAACGCCGTTGTAAAGCGTTTTTATAGCTTCGTTAATCATGGGCATTAAAATCCTGTTCGCCACAAAACCGGGATAATCATTCACTTCCACAGGAACTTTATTCAGTTTTTCAGAAAGTTCCATCACACTTTTCGTCACTTTATCGCTGGTGCTATAGCCACGTATAATCTCCACCAGTTTCATCACCGGCACCGGATTCATAAAATGCATCCCAATCACCCTTTCAGGATTGGAAACTACAGAAGCAATATGTGTTATTGAAATTGAAGAAGTGTTGGAAGTAAGGATGGTATCCTTAGAACAATTACTGTCCAGTTGCTTAAAAATCTTCAGCTTCAGGTCCTGGTTTTCGGTAGCTGCTTCTACCACAAGATCTACGTTTTTTACTCCTGAAGGAATATCGATCTGTTGCGTAATATTGCCAAGCGTTTCCTCTTTTTGTGCTTCGGAAATCTTTTCCTTCGCCACCATTCGGTCCAAATTTTTGGCAATGGTATCCATTCCCCGCTGAAGGTTTTCTTTTGAAACATCTATCAACTGAACTTTATATCCGAACTGCGCGAAAGTATGGGCGATGCCGTTGCCCATTGTTCCCGCACCTATTACTGCTATATTCTTCATATTAAATATTTTAAATTCTGAATTTTAAATTTTGTACTCCAAAAAACCACCCCGACCTACGGCCACTCCTCCTTAAAAAAGGAGGGGAGCATTAATTTTCCTCACCGGGCAATGAGTTTAAAATTATTAGTTCCCACTTCGTGCTTCTAACATTAAAGTACTTTTTTTCATCGTTTAAAAGTTACTCTGTACTTTTTTTAAAAACCACGAACTCCGAACTCCGAACCAAGAACCAAGAACTCCGAACCAAGAACCACGAACCAAGAACTCCAAACCGTCAAAACCCTGCAATAACCTGATTTGCTACTTTTAAAGCACGTGCACCTTGCTCCAACGTTACCACTGGCTCTTTGTCGTTAACTATCGCATCTGCAAAAGTCTCCAGTTCCTGCAAAATCGCATTATTTGGTGCAACAGAAGGATTGTCGAAATATATTTGTTTCTTAACTCCTTCAGCATTTTGCAGGATCATGGCATAATCGTCTGGATTTTCAGGAACATCCTTCATTTTTACTACTTCACATTTCTTCTCCAGAAAATCTACAGAAATATATGCATCCCGCTGAAAGAACCTCGATTTCCTCATATTCTTAAGCGAAATCCTACTCGCAGTTAAATTTGCAACGCAGCCGTTTTCAAATTCTATCCGAGCATTTGCAATATCGGGAGTATCACTAATTACCGAAACTCCGCTTGCACTAATACTTTTAACTTCAGATTTTACCACACTCAAAATAGCATCTATATCGTGGATCATTAAATCCAGCACCACAGGAACATCTGTCCCGCGAGGATTAAATTCGGCTAAACGGTGCGCCTCGATAAACATGGGATTTTCAATACGGGAAACCACAGCCTGGAAGGCAGGGTTAAACCGTTCTACATGGCCTACCTGACCTTTTACATGGTGCTTTTCAGCAAGATTTATAAGTTCCTGAGCTTCTTCAAAGGTGTTGGTAATAGGTTTTTCGATAAAAAGATGCTTTCCTGCGGAAATAACTTTTTTCGCCACTTCAAAATGAGAAAGGGTAGGGGTGACCACGTCTACAACTTCAGCTTCTTGAATTAAATCATCCAGATTGCTGAATTTTTTATAACCGAATTCCTCTTCAATTTTAGCTGCATTTTCTTCATTTGCATCAAAGAAACCTATAAGTTGAAATTTTTCGGATTGGTTGAGAAGTTTCAAATGGATTTTCCCCAGGTGACCGGCACCCAGAACGCCTACTTTTAGCATAGTCTTCAGGATTTACTCGATAATCGAGATTTTAATGCTCCGAGGCTTGCCTCGAAATCGAAAATTATTTCTTCTTAATGCTTCGTGGGCTTACCTCAAAGCAGTTTACCACAAAAATAGTATTTTGAGAATAAATACTTTAAAAGATTCTGCTATAATCCCTGGGTAATTTGTTTGTATTCAATGCCGATATTTGCCTAATTTTATACTTCAAAACTTTTAGAAATTGCACAAAGACAACTACAGACATAAAGGAAAAAGGCAGCAACTGGTAGAAATAGTGAAACGAAAAGGGGTTACCGATAAGAAAGTGCTTGGGGCTATTGGTAAAATTCCGAGGCATTTGTTTATGGACAGTAGTTTTGAGGACCATGCTTACCAGGACAAAGCTTTTCCCATAGCGGCAGATCAAACTATTTCGCAGCCTTATACGGTGGCTTTCCAAACAGAACTTCTGGAGCTTTCTAAAAATGATTCCGTGCTGGAAATTGGAACCGGAAGTGGCTACCAGACCGCTGTTCTGTGTGAACTTGGTGCAAAAGTCTACAGTATTGAAAGACAACACGAACTTTATAAAAAGACAAAAAACTTCCTGGAAAAAATTGGTTATCGTCCTAAACAATTAAGTTTTGGTGATGGTTACAAAGGATGGCCGGAATATGCTCCTTTTGATAAAATTATAGTTACTGCCGGTGCGCCGTATTTACCAAAAACACTCTTAGGGCAACTGAAAGTAGGAGGGAAGATGGTTATCCCAATTGGAAAAGGTGTACAGGTGATGACCTTATTTACCAGGAAATCTGATACTGAATTCGATAAAAAAGAGTATGGCGATTTTAGGTTTGTGCCATTGCTGGAGGATAAGAACTGAGTTAGTTCGCAGTTTGTTGTTCGTAGTTCGTAGAGGTTAGTCAGAAACTATAAATAGCCATCAGCTTATTGAAGTGTGCTTTGACAGGCTAAGCCTAACACCAAACGCTAAACGGCTTTGATAAAAAAAAGCCCCACTTTCGTGAGGCTTAAATCTTTACAAATTTCAGTTTGCTATTCCGAAGCTGTGGCTTTATCTACTACAAGTCTTTCATCGCGGTTTGCAATTTCCCATGCAGTAAGAAAAACTAACTTTGCACGTTTGGCCAGTGCGTCATATTCGATCTTATCTGGTGTATCGGTAATTTTGTGATAATCTTCGTGAACGCCGTTAAAATAGAAAATAATAGGAATATTATTCTTTGCGAAGTTGTAATGGTCACTTCTGTAATAGAATCTGTTAGGATCGTTCTCGTCGTTATAAGTGTAATCCAGATCCAGGTTCATGTACTCTTCGTTTACCTCTTCACTTAGCTCATGCAAATCTGTACTTAATTTATCGCTCCCAATTAAGTAAATGTAATTGTCATTTCCTTTATGCTCGGGATCTATCCTTCCAATCATATCTATATTAAGATTGGCAACAGTGTTTTCCAGAGGGAAAATGGGGTGGTCTGTGTAATATTTAGAACCAACAAGTCCTTTTTCTTCACCTGTTACATTCAAAAAAAGTATAGAACGTTTTGGCGTATAGCCGTCTTTTTTAGCTTCAGCAAAAGCTTCAGCAATTTCCAGGATACCAACTGTGCCTGAACCATCGTCATCTGCACCATTAAAAACGTTTCCTTCGTCATCCATTCCAACGTGGTCATAATGAGAAGAAATTACCAGTAATTCCTCAGGTTTTTCGCTGCCTTTAAAGTAGGCCACTACATTTTCAGTGTCTTTAACATCTCCACGGAAGACGCTGGAAGGGACTTCCTGAAAATAATCACCGTCGCCCATTGGGGCGGGAATATCCAGTTTTTCATATTCGTTTTTAAGGTATTCGGCAGCCTTTTTCTGTCCCGGTTCACCGGTTTCGCGGCCTTCAAACTCGTCGCTGGCAAAGGTGAAAAGATGCTCTCGTAACTCTTTGGTAGTTATGGTATTTGCATAATCCATGGGATTAGCGTTTTCTACACTTTTAAACTGCGTACCGCAGGCAAGAAAATTCACGCTAAGCGCGAGTAAAAATAATTTCTTCATAAAAAATAATTTGTGGTTTGGGTGCGGCAAGATAGCCGTTTTCGGGATTATTTCCTTCAGATTTCGTGCCGAAAATGATCCCGAGCCGGAGTTCTACCTATTTTAGTGCATTTTGAATGGCTTCTTTGGCCAACGGTTCCATAACATCATAACCGGCACTTGTGGGATGCACGCCATCTTCAGCATATGCTGTTTGCATGCCTTCTTTTTCATTTTTCAGCGCAGAGAAATAATCTAAATAAACATGTCCGTTTTCCTGAGCATAATTTTGAAGCCACTTGTTAATTTTGGCAATTTTCGACACAGGTTCAAGGCCGGGGCGCCAGGGATAATCGTAAACCGGAAGAATGGAACTCAGTATCACTTTAATTCCGTTAGCTTCGGCAAGCTGGGCCATTGCTTTAATATTATCTGTAATCATTTTGACTGAAGAAAATCCGGTGTTACCGGCAATATCATTGGTTCCGGCCAGGATTACAACGGCTTCGGGTTTAAGTTCCACAACATCTGGCATAAAACGGATAAGCATTTGCGGAGTAGTTTGCCCGCTAATTCCCCTTCCGGCGTAATTATTTTCTGAAAAAAATTGCGGGTGCATATTCACCCAACCCTCGGTAATCGAGTTTCCCATAAAGACTACTTTGGGATAATTGCCATTTTTCACGATGCTCTTATTGGCCTCCCGGTACTTTTTTAAATTCGCCCAATCCTGACTCATAAGTTCTTTGTATTCTTCTTTTTGCGCAAACAGGCTAAAGCCAATTAGCAGCAGGATAAATGTAGAAAATAGTTGTTTTTTCATTGGTTGAGGTTATTAATTTATTCTGAAAATGATTTAAACTCAAATTTTACTTTAAGAGTTTGAAGAATATTTGGTCCTCATTATGACTTCAATTTTATCTATTCTAACAGAAAAACAGTACTAAAAATTCCGTTCCAGATGCAATTTTCTCTGATAAAGATAGCAGAAACTGAAAAAGCACAAGAAGTTTTTGATTGCAGATTTAAAACACTCTGAAAGTTACTAATCTTAAATGGCGGAAAAGCAGGAAAACCCCGCTTTTTAAGGCGGGGCTTTATATTTGGCAATTTTCGACCTTTAGTAGGAAGATACGCTTCCTGATCCTGAAGTTTTAAAATCTTCTTTTTCAGGATTTCCTTTATAAGAAATATCACCAGAGCCCGAGACTCTCGCGGTTAGTTTTTCCGAAGCATTGACCATTACATCCCCTGATCCTGAAACACTTGCATCTACATATTTTGCTCTTAGATCGTAGGCTTCAAAATCTCCCGAACCTGTGACGTTACATTTAAAATTGTTTGCAGTTCCTTTAAAATTGATGTCGCCAGAGCCCGTAATTGTACCTTTTAAATGGTTTACATTTAGTTCAAGGTTTACATCTCCAGATCCTGTTACACTTGCGCTAAAACTGTCAGATTTAATTTTGTCGCGGGTGAGGATATCTCCGGAACCCGTTAAGGAGACACCTTCAAGATCCTTAAAAGGAACAGTAATTTTAATCTCATTATTCCCTGAAGGAGCTATCTGAACACCTTTTTGAACTGAAATTTTGAGTTTTCCGCCAGATACTTCAGTAATAATATATTCCTGAAGGTTACTTTCGGCTTCTACTTCTAACCGGCCTTCTGTTCCTGCCATAAGTTCCACAGTCATAAATCCCACCAGTTGCACTTCATCATAATCTGAAGTGGAGCGGTTATCGGTAACAACTTTTCCGTTTCCTTTTACCTTTTCATTTCCCCACCATTGCGCATTGGCAGATGTGAAGCTTAAAATGAATGTTGCTGCTAATAGAAATACTTTTTTCATAATTGGATGGTTTTTATTTGATTATTGTCTGTTAAAGGAAACGCTGCCGTAACTTGTAGAGATATTCACGGTGTTGCCGCTATTATTGGATAAGTGGTAGCCCTGGAAACTCTTACTTGTACCAGATTCATTTCTTTTATTTACCTCAAAAGCGTCTATTCCTTTTACGTCACCATAAGAAGTTTTGATAGTAAAATCGAAGGCTTGTGCGGCATCATAGCCTATTTTTACTCCGGTGTAATCGGTATCAATATTCACTTCTCTTGTGCCTTGTACAAGTTTTTCTATGGAAGCAGAGCCGTAGTCAAGATCCAGGACCAGGGAAGTAAAGACCCTCCCGATTTTTGTACTTAAATAATCCCCGTTACCGGAAAGTTCCCTTACTTTTTCTATAGTGATGCTTCCGTAGTCGCAGTTAAAGGTAGCGTTTTCAACTTTTAAGATCTTTGAGTTGGTGTAATCTGCATTTATGTCCAGTTTTTCTGCTTCTTCGATGATATAATCTGAATAATCTGCATTGATCTCTGCATTTTTCACGTAGCCTATGTGGCTGTTCCGGGTATAATCAAAATTGAGATCATTGGAGCTGCCCCTTAATTCACCAATATCGATCTTCCCGTAGTCACAGGAGATTTTGGAGTTTCCTAAAAGCCTGTCAATATAAATTCCGCCGTAATCATTATTAAGATCCACATTATTTCTTGCCGGCGCTTTTATCACGTAGTTCACTTCCATATTTACGTTAGTACTGCCGCTGAAAAGCTGGTCCCACCAGGACCTGTCTTCCCTGGAAAAATGTGTTTTTGCCATTACTCCTGAAGAATTCTGACTGAATTCGATGTTGATATCATCAAGTTTTCTTTTTACAGTTTCTTCATCGTTACCGTTGGTTTTGATAAAAACCTCAATAACAACCCGGTTCTCGTTCCAGGTAGAAATATCAATATTTCCGTAGCTGTTGTTCACCGTAAGGTTGGAGGTTGCCGAGACTTTAAATTCTTTGGAAATCTTTTTGCTTTTGGTGTGTTTACCGTTAAAGTCGTTGTTGCAAAAGCTCACGGCCGGGGCAAGAAGCACCAGTAACAGCAGTTTATATAATGTTATTTTCATGATTGGTGTTTTTTATAAGTTTTATTTCCTCAATTTGGGTTAGAACGGTGTTGAGTAAATCTATGCGTTGCTGGAAATTATTGATCATAGCGTGGATCACCCGGTTATCTTTTCCGCTATTTAAAAGGTCTTTTTTCAGTTTTGCGTATTCTGTATCCAGCTTTTCCATCTGTGTAAGCGCATCTTGAACGATAGCTTCAGTTTCCGGGGATTTCTCTTCCTGAACTTCCTTTAGTTCACTTTCAATAAGAGAAGTGTAAAATTCCTGTGTTTGCTTCATTTCGGGAGAAACACTAGCGAGATCTCCTGATTTTCCTATGGCTTCGGAATTAAAAAACGTTCCGCCCAGGAATACCAACAGTGCAAGTCCTGCAGCAATTCCCGCCAGGGGCACCCATAAGCTTCTCTTCCTGGTTTTCTTTTTTGCTGAAGGATGTTCTTTATCCTGAAGCTTTTGAAAAAACCGTTCTCGATGTCCTTTTTCGGGTTCTGAGTTGTCAAAGTTTAAATCCTTGAACAGCTCATCCAGGTTATCATTCTTCATGGTTCATCAATTTTTTACGAAGGCTTTCTTTAGCCCTGGAAATTGTAGTTCTGCAGTTAGCATAACTTATATCCATAATTTCACAAATTTCGTCATAATCGTAACCTTCAATTAAGTGCAGCGTGAGGCACATTCTGTAATTTTCTTTTAATAAATTCAGTTTAGACAATAGCATCCTTACTTTTTCATTGGTGTTCTCTTCATTAACTATGTAGCCTTCAGAATCATCAATTTCATTTTTTAACTCATCATTATAGCTTACTTCTTCATATTTCCTTTTCCTGTTGTAGACACTTACACATTTGTTCACCACAATTTTCTTTAACCACGCTCCAAAAGTAGATTCGCCCTTAAAGCTTTCAATTTTGGTAAAGGCATTAAGAAACGCCTCCTGCATAATATCTTCCGCTTCAGCAGAATGTTTTACGATGCGCAAAGCAGTATTGTACATCGCCTTATAGTAGCGATCGTAAATTTGCATTTGCGCCCGCTGGTCTCCCTTACGGCAAGCGGCAACAAGATCATTAATATGTGTGATGGTTGGTGTCAAAAAAACTCTGTTAACTATAATAAAGATAGGCCTGTTTACATTTTGTTACACTTTCAATAAAATTAAATTAAATAAAAGCATGGCACAGGAATTGAAATAAGGTTTAAGAATTGAAGCCCCTGCATGTAAACTCTTGTAAATAAAGGGCTGGGGCATAATGAAATCTTATTACAAATAACAAGCTGTAGTGACAGTTTGACCTAAAATAAATTATGGCTAATCAAAAATTTACTAATCTTGACAGTTTGTCATTGCAAGGTATAGATGAAGATGCAGAGTTAATACCTTTGATGACTCCTGAAGATGAAGAAGAAATAAACAGGGAAGACCTTCCCGAATCTTTGCCAATTTTACCTCTGCGGAATACCGTATTGTTCCCCGGCGTAGTAATACCAATTACTGCAGGAAGGGATGCTTCTATTAAGTTGATTAATGAAGCAAATAATGGAAGTAAAATTATTGGGGTAGTATCACAAAAGGATGAAGAAGTTGAAAATCCTTCGGTAAAAGATATTAACCAGATTGGTGTTGTGGCCAGGATCCTTAGGGTACTTAAGATGCCCGATGGAAATACGACCGTGATTATCCAGGGGAAAAAGCGTTTTAAAATTTCTGAAATAGTTAATGAAGATCCTTATCTCACTGCAAATATAGAAGAAGTGCCAGAAGCACGCCCTGCAGTAGATAATGAAGAATTTTCGGCTATTACAGAATCAATTAAAGAACTGGCCCTGCAAATTGTTAAGGGAAGCCCCAACATTCCTTCTGAAGCTTCTTTTGCGATTAAAAACATAGAAAGTTCTTCATTCCTTATCAATTTTGTTTCTGCTAATATGAACCTTACGGTAGAAGAGAAGCAGAAGCTGTTAGAAACCAATGATTTAAAAGATAGGGCTTTGTCTACCTTAAGATATATGAATGTGGAGTTTCAGAAGCTGGAGCTTAAAAACGACATCCAGTCTAAGGTGCAGAGTGATATGAGCCAGCAGCAGCGCGAATATTTTCTTCATCAGCAAATGAAAACCATTCAGGAAGAACTGGGCGGAGTTTCACATGAAGATGAAATTGAGGAAATGCGCATCAGGTCCAAAAAGAAGAAATGGGATGAGGATGTACAAACGCATTTTGAAAAGGAGCTTTCCAAGATGCAGCGCATGAATCCGCAGGTTGCAGAATATTCTATCCAACGAAATTACCTGGATTTATACCTGGATTTACCATGGAACGAATTCAGTAAAGATAAATTCGACCTTAAGCGTGCTAAGAAAATCCTGGACCGCGACCATTATGGGCTGGATGACGTAAAACGCAGAATCATAGAGTACCTGGCGGTACTGAAGCTGAGAAACGATATGAAGTCGCCTATTCTCTGTCTTTACGGACCTCCCGGAGTTGGTAAAACTTCTCTTGGGAAGTCTGTCGCAGAGGCTTTAGGTAGGGAATATGTACGTATTTCTCTTGGAGGGCTTCGTGACGAAGCAGAAATAAGAGGGCACCGTAAGACATATATAGGTGCAATGCCGGGAAGGATAATTCAGAGTTTGAAAAAAGCCGGAACCAGCAACCCCGTTTTTGTTCTTGATGAGATTGATAAGCTAAGCATTGGGAATGCAGGAGATCCTTCTTCAGCTTTACTGGAAGTGCTCGACCCTGAGCAGAACAGCGAGTTTCACGATAATTTCCTTGAGATGGGCTACGATCTTTCTAAGGTAATGTTTATTGCGACAAGTAATACCTTACAAACCATCCAGCCTGCCCTGCGTGACCGTATGGAAATTATTAACGTTACCGGTTATACGATAGAGGAGAAGGTAGAGATTGCAAAAAGACATTTGTTGCCTAAGCAGCTGGAAGAGCATGGGATGACCAAAGACCATATAAAAATTGGCAAATCCCAGTTAGAGAAAATTGTGGAAGGCTATACGCGCGAATCTGGTGTACGGGGTCTGGAAAAGCAAATTGCCAAGATGGTTCGTCATGGTGCCAAAAGCATCGCGATGGAAGAAGAGTATAACATAAAGGTAACCGATGAAGATATTATTGAAGTACTAGGCAGCCCAAAAATGCAGCGGGATAAATACGAAAATAATGATGTTGCAGGCGTGGTTACAGGATTAGCCTGGACCCAGGTTGGCGGTGATATTTTGTTTATAGAATCTATACTTTCTAAAGGAAAAGGTAATTTGAATATTACCGGAAACCTGGGGAAAGTAATGAAGGAGTCGGCCACTATTGCCATGGAATATATAAAAGCCAATGCCGAACAGTTGGGAATAATTCCTTCAATTTTCGATCAATATAATGTGCATATCCACGTGCCCGAAGGAGCAACTCCCAAGGACGGTCCAAGTGCCGGTATCACTATGCTAACATCTCTGGTATCTTTATTTACACAGAGGAAAGTGAAGAAAAGTATTGCGATGACTGGAGAAATCACCTTACGAGGTAAAGTACTTCCGGTTGGGGGGATAAAAGAGAAAATTCTTGCAGCTAAACGGGCAAGAGTAAAAGAAATTATTCTTTGTGAAGAGAACGAGCGTGATATTAAAGAAATAAAAGAAGATTATCTTAAAGGTCTTAAATTTCATTATGTGCGGGATATGAGCGAGGTGATAGATATTGCCATTACAAAGCAAAAGGTTACAAACGCCAAGAAATTGTAGTCAGGAAAAATTACGGATTACACCTTAAAGCCTCCAAAAAGTTCTTAACTTAATGGAGGCTTTTCTTTGCTGATAAATTAGGGAGTTACAAGGTCTAATGCTTAATTTTGCAGTTTTCGTACTTATAAAAAAACAATGGATAAAAAGATCACTATAGCTATCGACGGATTTTCTTCTACAGGAAAAAGTACCGTAGCAAAACAACTGGCAAAAGAACTGGGATATGTATATGTAGATACGGGGGCAATGTATCGCGCGGTTACATTATATGTAATGCGCCATCTTTTCGTGACAGAGACCAATTTTGATGTTGAAGCTATTCTAAGACATCTTCCTTTTATTTCTTTAAAGTTTATTTTTGATGAAAAGCTGGGTTATGGAGAAATCTATCTGAATAAAGAAAACGTGGAAAAGGAAATCCGATTAATGGAAGTATCACGCAACGTAAGCCGGGTCGCTACGATTTCAAAAGTAAGGGAAATGCTGGTTAAACAGCAGCAGGAAATGGGCAAGAATAAAGGTGTTGTAATGGACGGCCGCGATATTGGTACGGTGGTTTTTCCAGATGCCGATTTAAAACTTTTTATGACGGCCTCTACACAAACACGTGCAGAAAGACGTTATAAGGAATTGTGTGGGCGTGGTAACGAGGTGGAATTTAATGAGGTGCTGGAGAATGTAAAAGAGCGGGATTACCTGGATTCTACAAGAGAGGATTCACCGCTTATAAAGGCCAAAGATGCGATTGAGATTGATAATTCGGAGTTGACTTTAGAAGAACAATTTGAAAAAGTTGTAAAACTGGCCAGAGATAAAATAGCTGAAAAAGATTAAATGATTTTAATTGCAGAAGATCAGGTTTTTACCTGAAACTTCTGCAGGGTAAATTCTTTTTCAGGATAATTGAAATATTTAAATATAAGTCGTATTTTTGCACTCCTTTTTGGCAATTATCCGGAAGAACAAAAAGGGCTGAAAATCAAATACTAAAATCACTTCTGTGTTTTTAAATTGCAGAATTTCTTCCGAAGAAACACGGGATACAAATATTATTATCAGCAATGGCTGAAGAAACAAAAAATCAAGAAACTCAGGAAGAATCTAACGCACCTGAAGTTCAGGAAGTAGCAGGAATGGCTACAGATTCACAACCAGAACCTGTTGTTCAACAACAAAATCCTGAGCAATTCCTAAAAGAATTCAACTGGCATAATTATGAAGAGGGAATAGACCCAATTGATGACCAGAAGCTGGAAGAATTCGAGAAACTGGTAGAAGAGAATTTCGTAGATACACTTAATGATGAGGTTGTTACGGGAACTGTGATTAACATTACAGATCGTGATGCGATTATCGATATCAACGCGAAAAGTGAAGGAGTTATTTCTTTAAATGAATTCCGTTACAATCCAGATTTAAAAGAAGGAGACGCTGTTGAGGTTTTAATTGATGTTCGTGAAGACGCAACAGGACAATTAATCCTTTCTCACCGTAAAGCTCGTGTAATTAAGGCTTGGGAGCGTGTAAACAAAGCGCATGATGAAGGTCTTATTGTAAACGGTTTTGTAAAATGTCGTACCAAAGGTGGTATGATTGTAGACGTATTTGGAATTGAGGCGTTCTTGCCAGGTTCTCAGATAGACGTTAAGCCAATTCGTGACTACGATGCTTATGTAGGTAAAACAATGGAATTTAAGGTTGTGAAAATAAACCACGAATTCAAAAACGTTGTTGTTTCTCATAAAGCGCTTATTGAAGCCGATATTGAAGAGCAGAAGAAAGAAATCATCGGTCAGCTTGAAAAAGGTCAGGTACTTGAAGGTACTGTTAAAAACATCACTTCTTACGGAGTATTTGTTGACCTTGGAGGTGTTGACGGACTTGTACATATCACCGATCTTAGCTGGTCAAGAATCAACCATCCAAACGAGATTGTTGAGCTAGACCAGAAACTTAACGTGGTAATTCTTGACTTTGATGAAGCTAAGACAAGAATCCAGTTAGGTCTTAAGCAGTTGAGTCAGCATCCTTGGGAAGCACTTGACAATGAGCTTAAAGTTGGAGATAAAGTAAAAGGTAAAGTAGTTGTAATCGCAGATTACGGTGCATTTATCGAAGTTGCTGAAGGTGTTGAAGGTCTTATCCACGTTTCTGAAATGTCTTGGAGTACTCACTTACGCTCTGCTCAGGATTTCGTAAATGTTGGAGATGAGGTTGAAGCTCAAATCCTTACTTTAGACAGGGAAGACCGTAAAATGTCCCTTGGTATTAAGCAATTGACTCCAGACCCATGGACAGATATTACTTCTAAATATCCTGTAGGTTCAAGACATTCTGGTATTGTACGTAACTTCACCAACTTTGGTGTGTTCGTAGAGCTTGAAGAAGGAATCGACGGATTGATTTATATCTCTGATCTTTCATGGACCAAGAAAATCAAACACCCATCAGAATTCACTAATGTAGGTGATACTCTGGAAGTGGTTGTATTGGAACTTGATGTTGACGGGCGTAAACTAAGTTTAGGTCACAAACAAATCGAGAGCAATCCATGGGATAAATACGAAGAAGAATTTGCTGTAGGAACTACTCATACTGCTGAAATTTCTGAAATCGTAGACAAAGGTGCTACTATCGACTTTAATGAAGATATTACCGCTTTTGTTCCACAGAGACATCTTGAAAAAGAAGATGGTAACAAACTGAAGAAAGGCGAATCTGCAGAATTCCAGATCATTGAATTCAATAAAGAATTCAAGAGGGTGGTAGCGTCTCACGCTGCTGTTCACAGAGAGGAAGAGCAGAAGATCGTTAAGCAGGCCGCCAAGAAAGCTGCCGCGCAAAACAGCTCAAACACCACTATTGGTGATGTTAATGCAGATCTTCAGGCATTGAAAGACAAAATGGAAGGAAAATAATCCTGATATTTTTATAAAATGAAAAGCTCCTTGGGAAACCAGGGAGCTTTTTTTATATCTAATAATTTGTATTGAAAAATTCTAAGGTCATCTAAAAGGATGCAGCTCAAAATTTGCCAATTTTGGTGCCTCATACCTTTGTAAGCCAGAGCCTGTCGAAGGCCATGACAAAAAAGTGTTGTTCTGAAAGTTAACGGAAAGATTTAAACGATCTTGTGAAAAAGTCAATGCCGAAAATTGCCAATTTTCGCACCTCATTGCGTTTTTTCTCGAGTTAACTGGTCTAATAAATACTCAGTAAGTGTTTCACAGAAATGCGGGGATTTGAGGCTATTTCAGAAAAAAGTTAATGCCGAAAATTGCCAATTTTCGTACCTCATTTCGGAGCAGGATCAAAAAACAGATTGTTCTTCAGAAAAAATTATGCTGAAGTTTCCTGCCATACCTTTTCTAGTACTTCCAAAAAGGTATCTGAAGCCTGAGCGCCTGAAACTGCATATTTATTATTGAAAACGAAGAAAGGAACACCTCTTACTCCAATTCTCTGGGCCTGTAGTTCATCTTCTTTTACCGCAGCAGCAAAATTTGAAGAATTTAAGGCTTCTCTTGCTTCAGTTTCGGCTATACCAAGAGATTTGGCTATTTCAACAAGCAAGTTTTTATCATCAATATTCTTTGCTTCTTTAAAATGTGCTTCAAAAAGAGCTTCTTCCATTTGATTTGCTAAATGCCTGGATTTTGCCAATTGGATAAGTAGATGGGCATTATAAGAATTTGCGACTACCGAGTTTTCCAAATCCATTTCCAGTCCGTTTTCAGAAGCCAATTTTTGTGCACCGGCGAACATTTCCTTTGCCTGTTCCGCAGAAATATTTTTAGCCTTTGCAAGGTACTCCAGAGTAGAAATCTCCGGATTCGTCTCGATATTCGCATCAAGCTGAAAGCTGTGCCATTCAATTGCTACATTTTCTTTATACTGGAATTTCTTCAAAGCGTTCTCAAACCTATGCTTTCCGATGTAACAAAAAGGGCATCGAACATCGGACCATATATCTACCTGAATCATAACTTTTGTTTTGTTCAATATAGCATTTTTGTCCCGATTTTTATCCTATCTAAAATAGCACAGGTAAACTGCTTCGGGGCAAGCCCACGAAGCATTAAAATCTCGATTATCGAGTAAAAATTAGCTTTCCTCAAGTATTTTCCGAAGGCCTTCAATAGAAATAGGTTTTACGAGATAATTTGTAACCCTGTTGTAGGATTTAGCCCTGTTGATATCCTCTGGGTCTATAGAGGAAGTAACGATATATATGGTGATCTCATGTTCAGTAGGAATTTGGGTGAACTCATCCAAGAACTGCCAGCCATCCATAATAGGCATGTTGAGATCGAGCAGAATAATATCCGGTAATTTTTCTTTGGCAAGAATGATGGATTTTAGGCCATTAATGGCTTCTTCACCGTTATGGTAAACCATAAAACTATTACAAAAGTCAGCAAACTGCATGATTTTTTTTGCGCCAAATACAAAAATAGGATCATCATCAATTATACAGGCGAGATCAATTTTCTTCATATTTTAAATATAACTTAAATGTTGTTCCTTTACCAACTTCACTTTCTACTTCTATTTTTCCGCCAATGGCCTCAACCTGGTTCTTTGTAATAAAAAGTCCGATTCCCCGGGCATCTTTGTGGTGATGAAAAGTTTTGTACATACCAAAAAGTTTGCTTCCGTATTTTTGAAGGTTTATTCCTAAGCCATTGTCTTCAATATTAAGAACTATAAAATTCTCCTCTTTACTTGCTGAAAGATTTATATAACTCTCCCTCTCTGGAGACCTGTATTTGATTCCGTTAGTAAGAAAATTAAGAAGAATGCTTTCGATATAAGCTGGAATTCCGAGGATTTCCCAGTCAGCGTTTACATCGTTTACTATCTTTAGATTTACTTCTTTGGAAAGCGCAGAAACGTTTTTAGTAGCTTTATTTACGGCGTTGTTGAGATTAATAGGATGTAAATTTTCAGCCACTTTAGTGTTCATTAGAACAACTTCATTAAGGTGCGCGACGGTTTCTTTTAAATTTTCTGAAGCCGTTCCCAGTAACTGTAGTATTTCATTCCCGGCTGCCTCCGGATGGTCCTGTTTATAAAGATCCAGTAACATCCCGAAGTTTCCGGAGTGGGAACGCAGGTTGTGCGAAACGATGTGAGCGAAATTCCGGAGACGCTGGTTTTGATCCTTTGTGACATCCAGTAAGGATTTAATTTCCTGCTCAACTTTCTTAATTTCGCTAATATCTGCAGCCACGCCAAGGTAACCAATAATTTCATCTTTATCCCGTATGGCTGTAAAAGTGAGCTGGACTGGAAACTGTGTGCCATCTTTCTTTACATAGGTCCATTCCCGGGTATCGTACTCGCCTCTTTTGGCCAGAGCGGCAAAAATTTCCCATCCTCTGATTTTTTGATCAAAATGTGCGCTGAGTTCTTTGCTTATTTCCTCTATTTCTTCCGGAAGATGAATAAAGAGAAGGGATTTTTTTCCTTCCATATCCTCTCTGGAGTATCCTAATAAATTTTCGGCTCCACGATTAAAATTGGTAATTATACCATTAGTATCGGCACTTATCACACTCACCTGGCTACTTGCTTCCAAAATTCCACTTAATTGGGCTAATGCTTGCTGTAATTTTTGTTCAGCATTTTTTCTTCTGGTAATATTGGTAATATGAGAGACGAAATAAAGCGGATTGCCTTTATTATTTCTTACAATTGAAACTGAAAGTATGATATTTACCGGGTAGCCTTCTTTATGGATATACCTTTTCTCCATTTGATAACCATTGCTTTTCCCCAAAACCAGGTGCTGTAAATGCTCCAGATCTTTGTTTAAGTCTTCTGGATGAGTAATATCCTGAAATGTTAAATTTATAAGTTCATCCTGCGTATAACCCACAATATCGCAAAGGCTTTCATTTACTTCTATCCATTCTCCCTGAAGCCCTACAATAGCCATCCCAATGGCGGCATTTTCAAAATTTCCACGGAAGGTTTGTTCGCTTATTCTCAGCTTGTCCTCGGTCTCTTTTCTCGAGGTGATATCGTGCAAAGCCACAACGGCGCCATGGACGTTTCCTTCATGATCTGTTAATTGTGAGCCATTGATGCTCACCATCCTGAAATTGCCGTTATGTTGCTTGATCATTATTTCTTCGTTTTCAACTTTACCTGACCACAATGTTTTTAAAAGCGGAGTCTCCTCTTCTTTTAAAACAGCACTCCCATCGGGCTTAAATAATCCGTAGTATTCAGGATATTCTGAAGTAGGGATATTTTTGAGGGGAATGCCGTGCAACTTTTTTGTAGCCTTGTTGAAGGAAGTAAGTCTTCCATCCTTGTCACAGGAAATAATGCCTACCTCTACGTTGTCCAGGATAGTTTGCATGAGCACCTGTTTTTCCAGATTTTCCTTTTCAGCCGATTTCAAGGCAGTAATATTGTTGGTATACATAAGAA
>NZ_JAVRHP010000057.1:0-21744 GCF_031846505.1 Autumnicola edwardsiae | reverse complement strand
GAAGTAGCTAAAAAAATTGAGCCGATAAGAAAGCAGAAAAAGGAACAAAAGGAAAAACAGAAAGCTGTGGCCCAGAAAGAGGCAAATAAGCCGAAAGCGACACTTAGAATTGGAGATCGTGTAAGGCTGGAAGATAGCAAATCTGTTGGAACGCTGGACAAGATCGAGAAAGGCAAAGCAATAGTAAATTATGGAATGTTCACCACTTCAGTCTCCATAGATCAACTGGAACTGGTACAGGCCATGAAGAAATAGCCTCAGAAGAAAATTGTATCTTTAATATCAATTAATTAGTTGTTATGACAATGGATGTCCGGTGGAAGCAAAGATTTCACAATTTCAGCAAAGCATATAAACAGTTGAAAAAATTTGTTTCTGAAAAAGAGCTTAATGAGATGGAAGAACAAGGTCTCATTAAAGCTTTTGAATATACTTATGAATTGAGTTGGAAAACTTTACAGGATTTACTGAAAGACAAGGGTTACGTAGACATTATTGGCCCCCGCCCGGTAATTGAACAAAGTTTCCAGGATGGATTCTTGGATGATGGAAAAGGATGGATGAAAATGCATAAAAGCAGAAATTTAACCAGTCATACCTATAATGAAGAAACAGCTAAAGAGATAATTATTGATATAAGAAGTTCCTACATAGGATTGTTTGGTGATCTTTATCAAAAGCTTAATGAAGAAAAAGATTCTTAAGGAATGAAAAATAGAGCGTATAAATATGGTTTAGAGAAAAATGATCTAAAGGAAATTATTTATGTAATTGAAGACAATGAAAACGTCGAAGAAGCTATCCTGTTCGGATCCAGGGCAAAAGGTAATTTTAAAGCAGCTTCAGACATTGATATTGCGTTGGTAGGAAAAAATCTTAAACTGAATGATATTCTGGAGATTTCCATTCATATGGATGATCTTTATTTACCCTATAAATTTGATTTTGTGAATTACTATCACATTAAAGAGGAGAAATTAATTGAGCATATAAACAGAATAGGCATTAGACTTTTTAAAAAAGAAAAGGAATACCATTAAAATTTTAAGAATTTAATAATGTTAGGCAATGGATGCATTACCAAAAAATAAGAAAATAATCCTCTTTGACGGGGTGTGCAACCTTTGTGATGGTACCGTAAAATTTATTATCGAACACGATAAGAAAGATGTTTTTCGGTTCGCTTCTTTGCAGAGCGATTTCGGAAAAAAAATGGTAGCCGAAAGAGGTTTGGATCCCGAAGCTATAGATTCTGTAATACTTATTGAACCCGGTGTGGTGTATTATCGAAAATCTACGGCTGCACTGGAGATCTCCCGCCATCTTTCCGGCGGATATTCTTTGCTGAAAAATTTTCTGGGACTGCCTGAAGGTTTCCGTGATATGGTCTATGATCTTATAGCAAAAAACAGGTACAAATGGTTTGGAAAAAAAGAGAATTGCATGATCCCTACTCCGGAACTTAAAGCTAAATTTCTGGATTAAACGATCTGAGAATTAAGAAATATTATTGTTTAGCTTCAGAATAATTATCATCCCAATCCTTTACGTTTGGTTCTCCCATTTTATCAACAGATTTCGCCACCATTAGGGAAACTGCGGCATCACCGGTAACATTCACCATGGTCCTGCACATATCCAGGGGACGGTCTACAGCAAAAATCAAGGCTAGTCCTGCCTCAGGTATACCTGCCTGGGCCAGTACAATAACCAGCATCACCATACCTGCACCAGGCACTGCTGCAGATCCTATGGACGCCAACGTTGCAGTAGCAATAATTCCCAGTTGTGCTCCCAACGTAAGATCTATTCCAAAAGCCTGAGCTATAAAAACAGCCGCAACGGCCTGGTAAAGACTTGTACCATCCATGTTTATTGTTGCGCCTATTGGAAGAACAAAACTTGTAACCTCCTTATGCACGCCCATATGCTCTTCTACTCTTTCCATGGTAACCGGCAGGGTTGCAGCACTGGAGCTTGTTGAAAAAGCCAAAAGTTGAGCGGGTGCAATTCCGTTAATAAAGAAAGAAGGCTTGTTTTTTGTAAAAACCCATACTAGTAATACATATACCCCAATCATTAAGGCAAGGCCCAGTAAAACTGTCAAGGCATACATTGCCAGGGCGGCAAAAAGGTCAGTGCTTGGCGACTCCACAACCAGGGCGGCCAATAGCGCAAAAACACCGTAAGGAGCAGTGAGCATAATGAGGTCTATCATTTTGAGGATAACTTCATTAAAGCCATCAAAAAAGTCCTTAACAGGTTTAGCTGTTTTTTCCGGAATTAAAATAAGTCCTATTGCAAAGAAAATTGCAAAGAAGATTACCTGAAGCATATTGGCATTATCACCGGCAGCAGCAAATATATTGCTTGGCACCAGGTCTTCCAGGGCTTGTAAAGGCCCGGCTTCTCTTTGCCTTGCAGCGTTTAACTGCACCCCCGAGGCGTCCCCTTCATAACTTGTAAGCAGGTCCTGCCTCGTTTCTTCAGAAATAGAACCCCCGGGTTGCACAAGATTTACCATTCCCAAACCTATGGAAATAGCAATCACCGTTGTAATAATGTAAGTAACTATTGTCCTGGTCCCCATTTTGGAAAGCTTCGAAATATCCTTTAAATCGGAAATTCCTTTGATGAGCGAAGCAAGAATAAGCGGTACTGCAATTAGCTTAAGAGCGTTTATAAAAATGTTCCCGAAAGGTTTGATCCAGTCGCTCACAAATTCTGCTCCCCAGCTAAAATTGGTAAGTATTAAAGCGAAAATGACTCCTGCAGCCATTCCCAGTAATATCTGCCAGTGCAGTGCAAGTTTCTTCATAGTAGGCTGTTATAAAAATAAATTTTTAGAATTTGGAAGATTTATTTTGAAGCATATAATCTGCAATAACCAAAGCTGCCATAGCTTCTACAATAGGTACTGCCCTGGGAACTACACAGGGATCGTGCCTTCCTTTTCCCTGCATTTCCACAGATTCGCCCTGTGCGTTAATCGTTTCCTGATTTTGCATTATTGTTGCCACCGGCTTAAAAGCTACATTAAAATAGATATTCATTCCATTTGAGATTCCGCCTTGTATGCCTCCGCTCAGGTTTGTCCTGGTAGAGCCGTCATTATTGAAAAGGTCGTTGTGTTGGCTCCCTTTCATTTTTGTACCTTCAAATCCGCTGCCATACTCAAAACCCTTTACAGCGTTTATCGAAAGCATGGCCTTTCCCAGTTCTGCATGCAATTTGTCAAATACAGGTTCTCCCAGGCCTTTCGGAACGTTCTTAATTATACATTGCAACGTTCCTCCCACAGTGTCACCTTCGGCCCTAATTTCCTTAATATAAGATTCCATTTTTTCGGCAGTTGCCGTATCGGGGCATCTAACGGGATTTGTTTCAATCACGCTAAAATCTAGTTCTTTATGACTTTTTTGGAGTTCAATTTCTCCCACAGAAGCGGTATATGCAGTAATTTCAATATCAGATAAAATTTGTTTTGCAAGTGCACCGGCCACGACCCTGCAGGCCGTTTCGCGGGCTGAAGATCTACCTCCTCCACGGTAGTCCCTTACTCCATATTTCTCATCGTAGGTATAATCTGCGTGAGAAGGTCTGTAAGTGTCTTTTATATGCGAATAATCTTTCGATTTTTGATTAGCATTTTTAATTATAAAACCAATTGGAGTTCCCGTAGTCTGTTCTTCAAAAATTCCGGACAGGAATTCTACTGTATCCGGTTCTTTTCTTTGGGTAACAATTGCCGACTGGCCCGGGCGACGCCGGTTTAGCTCCTTCTGAATTTTTTCCAGATCCAGCTTTAATCCGGCCGGACAGCCATCTATAACTCCTCCAATTGCCTGCCCGTGTGACTCACCAAATGTGGTAAGCCTAAATAATTTTCCGAAGGAATTCCCCGCCATAGTTATGATTTTGAACAAATGTAATTTTTTACACCCACTTTTGAAAGGCTAAAATCAATTAATCTGTTCATAATGCTTGAAGCTGATTTTTAAAGTTTAGGTAAGCTTTTTTTAATTACTGCCTAAAGTTTTCCTCCCAGGAATATCTCAATTTTATAGCTACTAAACAGAACCTGTTGCCACAAAAGAGAAAATTGGATATTGTTGTTATTTCTGATGTACATCTTGGTACCTTTGGAAGTCATGCTGCAGAACTCTGTGATTATCTTGAGAGTATCGATCCTAAAAAATTAATATTAAATGGTGATATCATTGACATCTGGCAATTCCGGAAACGTTATTTTCCAAAAGCTCACCTGGAAGTGATAAAAAAGATTATTGATTTAAGCACCCGCGGAACTGAAGTTATTTATCTTACAGGAAACCATGATGAAATGCTGCGAAAATTCAGCGATACGCAATTGGGTGCTTTTAGTATTGTAGACAAGCTGGTGCTAAATCTGGATGGTAAGAAAGCCTGGTTTTTTCATGGAGATGTATTTGATGTTTCTATTCAAAATGCCAAATGGATAGCAAAACTTGGAGGTTGGGGATATGACCTGCTCATTTTATTCAACAGGTTTCTTAACTGGTGTTTGGTGAAAATTGGCAAAAAGAAGTACTCGCTTTCCAAAAAAATTAAAAACAGCGTAAAGGCAGCTGTAAAATCTGTTCATGATTTCGAAAAGACTGCTGCCGACCTGGCCATTGAAAATAATTACAAATTTGTGATCTGTGGCCATATCCATCAGCCTAAAATAATTAGAAAAACAAATGACAAAGGCACCTGCCTTTATTTAAATTCCGGGGACTGGATTGAAAACTTAACTGCTCTGGAATACAAAAACAAACGTTGGGAGCTTTTTCATTATAAAAATATACACCAGCAAAAAGAGGGTGAAATTTATCCTTTAACGGCTATCACCATTACCATTCCGGGAGAGAAAAGAAACAAAAAAGGGAAAATATAATTCCCTTAATCACTACGTATCACTTTCAGCTTTTGACTGCAAAACATTTTCTATTCTGGAAAGAAGCGTTTCCATGTCAAAGGGTTTGGAAATAAAATCCACAGCCCCCGCATTTTTACAATCCTCTGCAGCATTGTGAAGGGCAGACATCATAATTACCGGGACCTGCGAAACTTCCTGGTCGTTCTTCAATTTTGAACAAACCTCTGTTCCATCCACACCAGATATTAATTTATCCAGAAGAACCAGTTCAATATCATTTTTTAAAATATTTTCTTTGGTCTCCAGTGGCTTCTGAGAAAGAGTAACTTCGTGCTCTTTGAATTCCAGAATATCCCTTATCATGTATCCAATGGATGCATCATCATCCACAATTAAAATTTTTGCCATTGTTTTCTTATTTATACAAGGTATTTCAAAAATAAATTCTGAACCTTCAACGGTCTCACTATTTACTGTTACCCTGCCCTGATGTCTCTTTATTATTTCCTGTGACAGATATAGCCTAATTCCAAAACCGGAATAAGTATCTTTATTTTTTGTCTCAACGCGATAGAAACGCTGAAAAATTTTCTTCAATTCCTTTTTCTTTATTTCAATCCCCACGGTCTCTTACCGTTGCGCCAACCATATCCTCTCTGGTCTCATTTATAATTACATCTATGTTCTTATTTTCTGGTAAATATTTAATAGCATTAGTAATATAGCCATAAAATGAACGCAATATAATTCTAATTTCAAAACCAATTTCAAATTTCTATACGAGCGCTTCCCTTAAGATACTCACAGGATGCCTGGCAGTGCGCTGCGTTCCATCCTTTATCTGGTGCCTGCAACTTGTTCCGTTTGCCGCAATAATAGTTTCTTCTGATGCTTTTCTTACTGCCGGAAATAAGGTCTGCTCGCCAATATTCATACTGACCTCATAATGTTCTTCCTCATAGCCAAAGGAACCTGCCATTCCGCAGCAACCCGAAGGTATAATGGTGACCTTATAATTAACAGGAAGATTAAGTACGCTAAATGTTACAGATGTGTTCGAAAGCGCCTTCTGATGGCAGTGCCCGTGAATTTTTATTGTTCTTTCTTCTGAAGTAAAGGAAGATGCATTGATGTTTCCCAGAGCGATTTCCTTTTTCAGAAATTCCTCTATTAGCAAACAATTTACAGAGAGTTTTTCCGCATTGGCTTTGTTATTGGCCATACGCAGATATTCGTCTCTAAAGCTGAGTATTGCAGAAGGTTCTATTCCCAGAAGTGGTGTTTCTTCAGAAATTAGTTCCTTAAAAATATCAATATTCCTATTGGACAAAACTTTGGCTTCATCTAGAAAACCTTTGGAAAAGTGGCTGCGGCCACTTTCTTCATGCTCTGTAATTTTCACCTGGTATCGTAATTTGCTCAATAATTCTAAAGTATCTATGCCTATCTCAGCATCCAGATAGTTCGTAAATTCATCATTAAACAGATACACTGTTTTTATCGGGTTTTTAACTTTCAGGCGCTTTTCGTTCTTTTTATAATAAGCAGAAACGGTTTGCCTGGAAAGATTGGGTAAGCTTCGCTCTTTTGCAATACCAAAAGTTTTTTTTGCTATTCCTGAAGTCAACGGATTCTTAAAGAAGAAATTTGTAACTCCTGGAATTCTGGAACCTAGTTTATTCATCTTCCCGTTGTTGACGAAAAGTTTATTTCTTACACTAAAGCCATTTGCTTTCTGATATTGATACTGAAATTCGGCTTTTAAAGCTGCAACATCTACGCTGGAAGGACACTCACTTTTACAGCCTTTACAACTTATACAAAGATCATAAACTTCTTTAAGCTCAGAATGATCAAATTTATTTTTCTTGTCAGAATTGGTTAAAAATTCCCGTAAACCATTTGCTCTTGCCCGCGTGGTGTCTTTTTCATTTTTTGTTGCACGATAACTTGGGCACATCGTTCCCCCGGCTTCAGAAGATTTTCTGCAATCCCCGCTACCGTTGCATTTTTCTGCCATTCTAAGAATACCTTCCGTTTCAGAAAAATCCATTATAGTCTCTACCTCCGGTTCCTTTCTATCCACTGCGTAACGAAAGGACGTGTCCATTGGTGGGGCATCAATTATTTTTCCCGGATTGAATATATTTTTCGGATCAAAAACAGATTTTACATTCTTCAGGATCTGGTAATTTTTAGAACCAATCATATATTCAATAAATTCGGCTCTAACCCTTCCGTCACCATGTTCACCACTCATAGATCCATTGTATTTTTTTACCAATTTCGCCACATCTTCAGTAATGCTTCTAAAAAGCTTTACGTCTTCAGATTTCTTGATGTTTAGAATTGGCCTTAAATGCAATTCTCCTGCCCCGGCATGTGCATAGTAAACAGCTGCCTGCTCATATTTTTTCATTACCTGGCTAAACTCCAGAATGTAATCTGCAAGATAAGGCAGGGCTACGGCTGTATCTTCTATACACGCCACGGCTTTACTGTCTCCAATGATATTCCCAAGCAATCCCAGTCCCGCTTTTCTTAGCTCCAGTGCGAGCTCTATCTGCTCATCCATAAGAACAGGAAATGCGTATCCCAAACCGGAACTACGCAGTGTTTCCATAAGTTCCTGTGTTTGTTGCTGAAGCTCTTCCTGGCTATTTGCCCTTAATTCCAACATGAGGATTGCTTGAGGATCACCATCAATAAAAAAACGGTTTTCTTTATACTTCAGGTTTTGCTTTGTACAATCCAGAATGGTCTTATCCATCATTTCACAGGTAAAAAGCGGATGCTTCATAGCTGGTAAAACGGCTTGTAAACAAGCCTCTATAGAAGTATAATGAGCGGCAACCATAGAAGATTTTGGAGGGGGCAACCGGTCCAGCTGCAAAGTAATTTCTGTTGTTAAAGCTAAAGTCCCCTCACTTCCCGAAAGCAGGTTACACAAGTCCAGTTTTTTCGTTGAATTACTGTCAAAAACTTCGGAATATACAAGGTCATCTATAGCATATCCCGTATTGCGGCGGTGCATTTCCTGCGGCGGAAATTTTTCTTTTATTTCCTTTATGTTTTCTTCGGGAGATAACTTTTCTTCTATTTCCCGATAAATTTTCCCTTCAAGGTTTTCAAGCTGAAGTTTTTTTGCAAACTCCTCTTTTGAAAGAGCCTTAAATTCAGCCTTGCTGCCATCACTTAAAAGGGTTTTGAGGGAGACGACTTTCTCTCTTGTTGTGCCGTATTTAATTGAAGTAGTCCCACTGGAGTTATTACCTACCATCCCTCCTATCATGCAGCGATTAGAGGTAGAAGTATTAGGACCAAAAAACAATCCATGTTCTTTTAAAATACGGTTTAAATCATCCCGTATTACCCCCGGCTGGAGCCTTACCGTTTTTTCTTTAATATTGATTTCATAGATATTTGTAAAATATTTAGACACATCTACTACAATACCGGTTCCCACGCATTGTCCTGCAAGGGAAGTTCCTGCAGTCCTGGGAATCAGGGATGTATTATTCTCTGTGGCGAACTTTATGAGCAATTGTAGATCTTCTTCATTCTTCGGGTAACAAACCGCCTGTGGAAGCTCTCTGTAGACTGATGCATCTGTAGCATATATCGAGCGCCACAAATCATCGTAAAATAAATCCCCTTCTAAATCTTTAGATAAATTTCTTAGCTTTTCCTTCATAATAAAAGAAGCTAAAATACGTTTTTTCGTGTGATTGGCTTAACACACTATTAAAGAAAATTAACAATTGATTGGCGAATGTAGGTATTGACACTTTGTGGTAACGATTACATTTGCTTCTCAAATAAAAAATTTAAAGCAAAAATGAAAAAGTTCTTTTTACTGGCAGCATTTACAACAGTTGCAGCATTTACAGGAGTTAAAGCTCAGGAAATTGCAGAGAACGCTATAGGTCTTCGTCTTGGAGGAGGAAGCGGCTATGGAGCTGAAGTTTCCTATCAAAGAGCAACAGGTTCCAACAACAACCGTCTGGAGTTTGATCTTGGCTGGAGGAATGATAATAGTTTTGATTCTTTTAAAGTCGTAGGACTTTATCAATGGTTGTGGAACCTGGAAGACGGATTTAACTGGTATGCAGGTGCAGGGGCAGGTGTTGGTAACGTTAACGACAAGAGGGATGGCGAATACAACGACGGTGCTTTTCTTTTAGTAGCCGGAAACTTAGGAATAGAATATAATTTTGATATACCGCTCCTTCTTTCTCTTGATATACGTCCCGAAATAGGTTTTAATGATTATGATGTAGTGGACAGCTTTACACCAGATATTGCTTTAGGTGTTAGATATCAGTTCTAAAATGAAGCTTCTTTAAAACATAAAAAAGCAGAAGATTTTTCTTCTGCTTTTTTGTGCTTAAATTACAATTGCAAAATTCCAGTTTTTCCTGCAAATAATTTTATTTTATAAAGATCGTTTGATCCATTCCATTTTCAAGAGGGCACTTTATCCTTTTTCAGCAGGTTTTGATAAAGAGCTTCATATTGGGGCACTATTTTCTGTATATCAAATTGTTGTGATTCCCGCCTTGCATTTTCTTTAAATTTATCCAGTTTAGCTTCATCTGAAAGCAGGGAAATTGCATTTTCTGACATCTTTTTTATGTCTCCAACATCATTTAAAAATCCCGTAACACCATCTATATTCACCTCAGGTAAGCCACCTGTATTTGTAGAAATTACAGGCACACTGTTTACCATAGCTTCTAAAGCAGCAAGCCCAAAACTTTCTTTTTCTGAAGGAAGCAGGAACAAATCTGAAAAACAAAGGATTTTATCGATCTCATGGCTCTCCCCCAGGAACATTACCTTGTCCAGGATTCCCAGTTCCTTCACCAGTTCTTCTGCCATTTCTTTTTCCGGGCCCTCACCTACCATCATAAGCCTGGATTTTACCTTCTTCTGGATTTCATAAAAGATCCTTAGAACATCATCTATCCGCTTTACTTTTCTGAAGTTACTAATATGGGTGATAATTTTTTCATCTTCCAAAGCCATCATTTCTCGTTGGCAATCGGTAAACGATTTACGCTTGTATTTGGTCACATCTATAAAATTGGGCACTACTTCTATCTCCTTAGTAATTTCAAAAGATTTTAGAGTATCTTCTTTAAGGCTTTGGGAAACCGAAGTTACCACATCGCTGTTATTTATACTGAACTTTACAGCAGGTTTATAAAAAGGATGCCTTCCCACCAAAGTAATATCGGTACCATGAAGGGTGGTGACCATTGGAATAAAAATTCCTTCCTCTTCCAGCATTTTCTTGGCCATATAACCTGCATAAGCATGCGGAATAGCGTAATGCACATGCAATAGTTCTATACCGTGAAGCTTAACCATATTTACCAGCTTGCTACTGAGTGCCAACTCATAGGGCTGATAGTGAAACAGCGGATATTCCGGTACATTGACTTCATGAAACCTCACATTACTGGAAAGTTGATCCAGCCTTACCGGTTGTTTGTAAGTTATAAAGTGGATTTCATGCCCTCTCCTGGAAAGCGCCAGTCCCAACTCTGTGGCGACGACTCCACTCCCACCAAATGTGGGATAACAAACAATAGCAATTTTCATTAATTTTCTTTTTTTATTATGTCCTTCCTAAAAAACCAATTTTCGCCACAGGATTCTCTTTTATTAAAAATCTATAGCTTCATAAATCACTTTTTGAATTTTAGACCTGATATCTTCCCTTATAAGTTTCCTGTTATTGGAATCAGGATAAGTTCGGTTCGACAAAAATACATATATAATTTCTTCCTCGGGGTCTGCCCATGCTAAAGTTCCTGTAAATCCGGTGTGCCCAAAACTTTTTAAGGAAACGCATCCACAGGTAGGACCAACACCATCGAGTTGTGGTTTGTCAAAGCCCACGCCCCTTCTTACGTCCTGGTCGCAATAGTAGCAGGTATTAAATTTAGAAATGGTTTCAGACTCAAAAAATTTTTCACCACCATAATTACCGCCATTCAGGTACATCTGCATCATTTTTGCAACATCATTTGCATTGCTAAACAATCCTGCATGGCCTCCAATACCGCCCTGCATTGCGGCTCCCTGGTCGTGAACATATCCATGCACCTTTTGCGCCCTCCACAGTCGGTCATCTTCGGTAGGTACTATCTGGTCCAGGCCAAATCGGGTAATGGGAAGATATCCGGTGTAATTGGCTCCCAAAGGCCGGTAAAATTTCTCCTGGGTGAGACTGTTTAAAGTAGTTCCATAGTAACTTTCCAGGTAATATTTTAAGATATAGAAAGGCAAATCACTGTATTTATATTCCTTTTTTCGCTCCAGGTCACTATCTCTTATAACACTCAAAATAGTGTCCTGAGCGTCATTCCTTATAAACATATCTTTAGCGACATGCGTATTAAATGCTTCTGAAGGAACTTTACTGTAGTACAAGTCTGAAGGTTTTCGGGTCTTCTTATCGAGCGTTGAGATATAAAACGGAATCCATACTTTTAAACGGGCATAATGCATAAGCATGTCCTGTAATCTTATATTTTCCTTATTCGAATTTTGAAAAACGGGTAGCATTTCCCCCAGGGTCGTATCAAAGCTAAGGATGCCTTTTTCCTCCTGCTCCATCACAAGAGGTAAAGTTGCCAGGATCTTGGTAAGGGATGCTAAATCGTAAACCGTGGTATCTGTAACCGGAAGTTCCTTATTATACGTCTGGTACCCAAAATTGCGGTTATATATTACCTTTCCCTTGCGTGCCACCAGGATTTGTGCTCCGGGAGTCATTTTTTTTTCTATCGCATCAGTAATAATTGAATCAATTTTCCTTAGTTTATAAGAGTTCATACCCATAGTCTCAGGAATACCATAACTAAGCCGGCTAAGATTTTTACTTCTAAGACCTGTGCCTTCCGGAAATTCGTTACCAATACTTACCGGTAATTCCCCTCTTGCTCTTACAGCTCCAAATAAAACCTGTCCAACTTTTTGCTGTGCGACTTCGTTGTTTTGATAACCAACCACCAGCCCTTCAAGGTCTGTAAAAGTGGGAATATCCAGTAAAGAATAAGGCCTTACAAAAATATTAAGCACCGTAGTGTTCCTTCGGGCAATTTCGTAAAGCCAGTGCACTTCTTTTTGCGAAAATTTGTAAGATGTCCAGGGATGTTCGTCTGATTTATGAAACCCTATTATAACCCTGTCATAATCTTTTAGTTTCTCCAGCAAATCTTCCAGATTTACGGCACTTACCCAATCTACTTTTGTATATTTTCTAAGCTGTTCAAGAAATGCACTACCGTCTCCATCTCCAAAATTCACATAAGCGAATTTCTTTTCCCCAAGTTTTTTGAAGGGTAAGATCCCGGTATTGTTTTTTAAAACAGTAATCGAACTTTCTGTAAGTTTTTCAAAAAGCGCATCATCACGAACGCTATGCAGTTCTGAAATTAAAAAAGCAGAGTTTATCGGTTCATAATCGTGCAGGCCGGCCCTGTATTTTGCAAATAATATTTTCTTTACCGAATGGCTTAAACGCTGTTCGCTAATAGTTCCATCTTCGTAGGCTTCTTTTATTTTCTCAACTCCTTTCGGTACGTCTTCAGATATTAGTAGAACATCGTTACCGGCAAGAAAAGCGGCAAGATCTATATCTCCCGGATTACTAAAATTGGAAGCGCCTTTCATATTCAGCGCATCAGTAAAAATGAGTCCGTTAAATTTAAGTTGATTTTTGAGAAGATCGGTGACCACCGTTTTGCTTAAAGAAGAAGGTGTTCCTTTTTCCTCTTCCAGAGAAGGAACATTTAAATGAGCCACCATCACGCTGGAAAGCCCTTCTTCTATAAGTTTTTTGTAAGGATACAACTCTACATTCTCTATCCTGCTCCTGGAAAAAGAAATAGTGGGAAGTGTTTTATGAGAGTCAGAATCTGTATCACCGTGTCCCGGGAAATGCTTCGCACTGGATAAAATTCCTTCCCGTTGCATTCCTTTCATAAACGCTACCGACTTTTCTGTCACATTTTCCTTGTCTTCACCAAAAGACCTGTTGCCGATAATTGGATTTTCAGGATTCGTATTAATATCTACAACCGGCGCAAAGTTAATGTGCACACCAAGTCTTTTGGCGTGCCTGGAAATAGCGGCACCGGCCTCTTCAATTAAAGAATTGTCCTGAATGGCCCCCAAGGTCATATTCCAGGGCAGGGCAAAAGTGGAATCCAGGCGCATGGCCAGTCCCCATTCTGCATCCATTCCCACTAATAACGGTACTTTGGATGCCGCCTGAAATTCATTAGTGAGTTTAGCCTGTTGCAATGGTCCTCCTTTGGAAAAAATAACGCCGCCTATATGCTGTTCTTCTATAAGTTTCTTTATCTCGTTTGTTTTAGATTGCGGTGCATTGGAAAAAACATCTACCATAAAAAGCTGGCCAATCTTTTCCTCTAAGCTCATAGAAGTGTAGATGCTATCCACCCACTCTTTTTGAGCAGAAAATTCTTTACTTATCAGCGGATTCCTTTGCTGGGAAAATAAGTTGGTAGTGAGAAAAAAGAAAAGTGAACCTAGAAATAGGAATTTTGGGGCTACTCTCAACTTCATTAATTCAAAAAGCGGTTATGCCAGCTTTCAGATGCTGGAACTTCCCAATCTGAAAGATATTCGGCTTTATTATTTACCAGATTATTAAAAACGATGGTCTTTGGAGAAACTGCTTTCTCCTTTGCCATTTTTCTGAAGTCTGTAAGATTTTTATAAGCTACAAAATCACCCTGTTTATAGGAAACATTCATTTTATCCAGAAGATCAACCTCGTATTCCTTTTCCAATTGCTGAATAAAATGAACAGAAGCGTCTATGGAACATCCTGAAGCAGCATTTACTTCCTGGTCCAGGGCAAGTATGATAAAACGTTTGTATTTGATTTCAAAACCTGCTTTTAAATCAGCTCCATGAGCTGTCCACCGCTGAACAAAAAGTTCAAGTTTTTTATTGATTTCCTGAAGTTCTTCTTCTGTAAAAGAACGATTTGACTGATAGATCCAGATGCGGGAACTATCGGGTAATGTATTAAAGGGTACTAACATGGTTCGGATTAGATAAATTTATACAAAACTACTTTTTTATGCTGTGCCTTCAAATATAGTACCGGAATTTAACTTTTATTATTCCGCATATATTCTGAAGATGAAGGTCGAAAATTGTCAATTTTCATATTGCACCAGGTAAATTTGATCAAAAAGCATTTTTCAGCTGAATAAAACACCTGTTGAAAGGCATTCAGAAAAGAAAAAGGTGATTTTTTGAATTTACTGCTCAAATTATTCTGTAAAAACTGCTGCTGAAGGTTCTACTATGCTCCGGAATGGAAAATTCCGGTATATCTGCTTCATACGAAGCTTCCAAAATGGCAACTTTCGACCTGCTATTGGCAGGAAAACTGATTTTTCAGCAGAAAAAATAAAATAGAAATTTTTTCAGAAGGCTTAGAGAAAATGGAATAGGAAATTAGGCTTCCAGACCTTCAAATGAATGCAATCAATACAAAAAACAGGAGATTACAGATCCTGGGCCTCGGCAATCATTTCGGCAACGTCCATTACGGCAATACTATCTTCCTTTTCCTTATTTTTAATACCATCTGTCATCATTGTATTGCAAAAAGGGCATCCTGCTGCAATAACTTCAGGTTTAACTTCCATCGCCTGCTCTGTACGTTCTATATTTACATCCTTTGTACCCGGTTCCGGCTCTTTAAACATTTGCGCACCACCAGCACCGCAACAAAGTCCGTTACGTTTGCACATGCGCATTTCCACAAGTTCCACTTCCAGTTTTCTAAGCAGATCACGTGGGGCCTCGTATTCACCATTCCCGCGACCAAGATAGCAAGGATCGTGGAAGGTTATCCTTTTACCCTTAAACTTCCCTCCCTCAACCTTAAGACGACCTTCGTTAAGAAGGGATTTTAGAAACTGCGTATGGTGCATCACATCGTAATTTCCACCAAGGGCAGGATATTCATTTTTTATAGTATTAAAACAATGCGGACAGGCCGTAACGACCTTTTTAATCTCATAGCCGTTAAGTACTTCTATGTTGGTAACCGCCTGCATCTGGAAAAGAAATTCATTTCCAGCACGTTTTGCAGGATCGCCAGTACAACTTTCTTCAGTACCTAAAACTGCAAAATCTACTCCGGCTTTGGTTAAGAGTTTTACAAAAGCCTTGGTTATTTTTTTTGCACGATCATCAAAACTACCCGAACAGCCGACCCAAAACAGAACTTCAGGTTTTTTACCTTCTGCCATGTACTCGGCCATTGTTGGAACTTTTAATGCTTCTGCCATTGCTTTTATTCTTAATTTATTCTTGAGTAAATTTCAGTCTAATTATTCTCCTTCGCCCAATTTAACCTATCCATCTGATTATAGGGCCAGGGCGCGCCGTTATTTTCAATATTGGTCATTGACGTTGCCAACTCATTTGGGGCCGCGCTTTGTTCCATGACCAAATATCTCCTCATATCCATTATAATAGAAAGTGGATCTATTCCCACAGGACATGCTTCTACACAGGCGTTGCAGGTTGTGCATGCCCATAATTCCTCTCTTAAGATATAATCGTCGAGCAATTGTTTTCCATCCTCCTGAAAACTGCCATTTTTGTTGATGTTCTCTCCTACTTCTTCCAATCTGTCACGAGTGTCCATCATAATCTTTCTTGGAGAAAGCTTTTTGCCGGTTTTATTTGCGGGACATTCAGAGGTACACCTTCCGCATTCGGTACAGGTGTATGCATTTAAGAGCTGAACACGATTTAAATCCATTACATCTGAAGCTCCGAATTTTTCCGGTTCTGCATCGTTGTCACCTTCTGCCGGTGCGGCAAAGGGATCTGCATCGGGATCCATCATCAATTTCACTTCATCTGTAACCGATTGTAAATTATTAAATTCTCCTTTAGGTTTTAATTTCGAAAAATAGACATTTGGGAACGCCAGTAAAATATGCAGATGCTTTGAGTAATAAAGATAATTAAGGAAAAATAAAATTCCCAAAATATGCAACCACCAGGCTGTACGCTCTATAATGACCAGAGTTGAAGAACTCATTCCTTCAAATAATGGAAGCAAGAACTGGCTTACAGGAAAAGACCCCATTAAACCGGCTTCATTATAGTAAGGTTCTACCTCATTTAACTGTAATTGATAATCTGTGGCATTCATGGTTAAGAATAAGATCATCAAAACCATTTCAAAATAGAGGATATAATTAGCATCGTTCTTTGGCCAACCTTTTAATTCCCTTCCAAGAAACCTGTAAATATTAGAAATATTTCTTCTCGTCCAGAAAATTATAACACCCAAAAGAACCAGGAACGCCAAAATTTCAAAAGCAGCGATTAAAATTCCATAGAAGTCTCCCATGGCAAATAGAACCCTGTGCGTCCCAAAAAGCCCATCAATTATGATTTCTAGAACTTCTATATTAATAATAATAAATCCTAAGTAAACAATAACATGTAGAATACCAGACACAGGCCTGCGCACCATTTCGCTTTGTCCAAAAGCTATCCTGGCCATTCTTGCAAAACGTTCCCCGCGGTTATCATTTCGTTCAACTTTTTTACCCAAATTGATGTTCCGGATAATCAGGCGAATATTTTTTGCAAAGAATGCAATTCCGGCCACCAGGGCAATAGCAAATAGGATTTGGGGAATAAATTCCATTAGGTTTAGGTTATCTTAAAGAATCTTCGGGTTCTGTATAACCCCTGGCTCTTTTTCCAAATACTGAAAAATGAACGTAACGCTTTGGATTAAGTTTTATATCCTGAAGCAGCTCCTCCAGTTGTTTTGTTGCACGATCAAGATTATTATAGACATCGTCGTTATTAAGGAGCTTTCCTGCTGTTCCTTCTTCACTATTAATTTTATTCGAAACTTCTTCAAAATTCGCGATAATACCTTCTATGTCACGTGACATCTCTCCTACATTCATTGTAGAAAGAGAATCTGACAACTTCCTGAAGTTACCTGACATTTCATCTAAATTTGTAAAAGTCCTATCCAGTTTTTCTGAATTTCCTTCCACAATTCCATTAAGGGTTTCTGCTGTTCCTCTAATAGAACTTGCTGTTTCACCAAAGTCTCTAAAGGTCTTCCTGATGTTGTTTCTGGTAGTGTCGTTTAAGATAACATTTAATGCTGTAAGTAAAGAATCTGCACTTACTAAGGTATTTTCAACTTTGGTCTGAAGCGGTGTAAGCCTGTCATTTACCAGCTCCATCAAGCCTTCCTCACTATCTCCATTAAGCGTATCGCCAGTTTTGGCTAAGTTGCCCTTTTCGTAAGTAGGAACAATCGCAAGGGATTTTCCACCTATAATATTACCTCCATAGATCTGCGCCACGCTGTTTTCAGAAAATGGAAAATCGTTGTCTACCGTAAAGGTGACAACGAGTAAACCGGTATTGTTAAGGAAATCTATTTGCGTTACCTGTCCAACCTTAAGGCCGTTAATAGTTACTGCAGAAGAACGTGATAATCCTTCAACGTCATCATATACGGCATGAAAAACCCTGCTTGAGTCAAGAAGATTTTTTCCTTTGAGGAAGCTATAACCGAAGATAAGTACAAGTATTGCAATAACAGCCAGTATGCCGGTCTTTACCTCTTTAGAATACTTCAAAAGCTAATTTTTTAGAATACGCACAAATTTAGAAATAAAATAGAAGAGTACGTCTAATTGACCTTAGATTTTAACGCCTCATTAACTGTAATCTTCCTGCCGTCTTTAAAAGCGACGATATAACTTGAAGAGTATCCACTTGTTATAGCGTGTTGATGCAATTCCTGAATCTTGAAATAATTTGAAGTTTCGCCTAGATAATACTTAAATAACTTTCCTTCCTTTGCCCGGGAAACATTTTCCAGACCTCTGAAGTTATAAGAATTGGTTTCTACTTTTTTGGAGCCGGCAGCAAGTTGAACCTTAAAAATTATATTGTCGTAGACACTTGAAGCCACAGGTGTAGATTCTATGTTTCCGCGGGTTTCCTCTATGCTTTCCAGCGTAGAAAGATTTATATTTTCGCTGTAATTGATAATTGCCTGAGAAATTGCTGTTGCCATCTTATTTTGGCCATTGCCGCTGTTAAGGAAAGCCCCTTCATTGTTGTTTGTAAGAAATCCGGTTTCTATAAGGACGCTTGGCATAACCGCTTCACGCAAAACTAAGAAAACATCCTGCTTTACACCACGGTTCTTTCTTCTAAGCTCGTTAGTAAATTTCTTCTGAATAAAATCAGCAAGAAGAATGCTTTGATTGAGATATTCTTCCTGCATTAAAGCCAGTCCAATGTACGACTCTGGAGAATTGGGGTCAAAACCGTTATAAGTCACCTCATAATCGTCTTCAAGATAAATTACAGAGTTTTCCCGTTTGGCAATTTCAAGGTTATCATTACTTCTTCTTAACCCTAGAACAAAAGTTTCGGTTCCATTGGCCTGTGAGCTGTGGGCATTGCAATGAACAGAAACAAACAGATCTGCCTTTGCTTCATTGGCAATGCGAGTTCTTTTCTTAAGAGGAATAAACACGTCGGTTTTGCGGGTATAGATTACTTCTACCCCCTGGCTCTCCAGCTCTTTTCCTATTTTAAGAATTATACTAAGGGCAATATCCTTTTCTTTATAACCGTTACCCATATTACCGGGATCTTTACCACCGTGACCGGCATCAAGAACAACAACAAAACGATCCTTTTCCGGCACCTCATTGGCGTAGAAAGGGTTCTTGGAAAATGTAACAAAAAGAAATATTACGAAAAATTTAATCTGGCTCGTCCTCATAAATAAAGTAACGCTAAAATTGGATTGAATATTTTATTACTATTTTTCACTTGTTCACAAAACTTAGGTGGAAAAATATATGTAATTTTGAATCGCAAAAAGCAAGCCACTCTTTACAAAAATAGTACTTAAAGAATTGCAAACAAATATACCTTATATACTTTTTTGCTGTATTTTTATACTGTTATCCCCTTCATTTATAACGGCTCAGGAAATAGATACAATCAGCGGCATCAGGATAGAAGCTGAAAGGGATACGCTCGTATCTGTAGGAGAAGGTATTCCCCTGGCGCAAACCATAAAGCTGCAGGATAGCATTATGGCAGACACTATTCCGCAGCCACAGAGCAACGGTCTTCTTTCCGACAGGGTTGATTACAAAGCACAAGATTACATTAGGCTTAGCCAAAAGGAGAACCGAATGTACCTCTACAACGATGCACAGGTAACTTATGGAGATATAGTTTTAAATGCAGGGCTTATTGTTATTGATAATAACAGAAATGAAGTCTACGCCTTTGGTATCCCGGATTCACTGGGCAATTACACACAGAAACCTATATTTAAACAGGCTCAAAAGACGGTGGAGCCCGATTCCATTCGCTTTAATTTTGATACTGAAAGGGCATTAATTTATAATTCAAGAACGCAGGAGGCTAACTTTAATGTAAGAGGAGAAGTCACGAAAAGGGAAAATGATTCGGTTTATTTTATGCAGAACGTCCGTTTTACTACCTCTGAAGATGTGGATAATCCTGATTATTATTTTTATGCCCGCCAGATAAAGTTTGTACCTGACAAGAAAATTGTTTCGGGACTTGTAAATATGTACATAGCAGATGTGCCTACACCTTTAGGGCTGCCTTTTGGGTATTTTCCAATGACAGAAGAAGAGGCTTCAGGATTTATTATTCCGTCTTTTGGGGATAGTAATAACCGTGGATATTACCTACAGAACGGGGGATACTATTTTGCAATAAGTGATTATGCAGATCTTTTGGCTGTGGGAGATTATTATACCAATGGGAGCTATGCCATTAATCTGGAATCCAATTACAATAAGCGCTACAACTTCCGTGGAAATGTGAGTTTTAGATATGAGAGGCTTTTGGAAAGTGAGCGGGGGTTTCCAGATTTTGCTGAAGGTTCCAATTATAACATCCGGTGGTCCCACAGCCAGGATTCCAAGGCCAGTCCCTCTTCCAGGTTTAGTGCTTCGGTAAACCTTGGAAGTAGTGAGTATTACAGGGAGTCTATAAATCAACAGAATACAGGTAACTTCTTAAACAATACTCTAAACTCCTCTGTTTCTTATTCCAAGACTTTTGAAGGGGAACCTCAGGTAAATCTTAGTGTCGCCGCGAGACATTCACAAAACACAAATACAGGAGTTGTAAACTTAACCTTACCCACGCTTACCGCAAGTATGTCCAGGATTTATCCTTTTGAACCGGAAGTTGGAGCAAAAAAAGGTATTATACAGAATATTAACTTTCAATATAATTTAAGGGCAGAAAACAGGATTAGCACCTATGATTCTATTTTCTTTACGCCACAAATGTTTGATGACGCTATATATGGTGCGCAACATTCTATTCCTGTTTCCACCAATTTTAAACTTTTTAATTATCTAAGTGTAAGTACGGGAGCCAGTTTTGAAGAAAACTGGGTTTTTGAAACCTATGAGCGTTCTTTTGATGAAGAAACCAACAGCGTGGTAAGGGACACTATAAACGGTTTTGACAGGTTCAGCACATATAACTTTAATGCCAACGTTGGAACCACTCTTTACGGATTAATGAACTTTGGGGGGGATAAAAAGATACAGGCCATAAGGCATGTAATGCGTCCTTCTGTAAGTTACAATATCAACCCGGCTTTTGATCAATACTACGACCAGTTTGAGGAAATAAATCCTGCAAACCCAGATCAAATAAATTTGGTGGATTATTCCAGGTTTGACGGAACCTTATATGGTGCACCGGGAAGGAATTTCTCAAGTTCGGTTGGACTTAGCATAAGTAATACCCTGGAAGCTAAGGTAAGGGACAAAGACAGTACGGCAACCGAACCCAAAAAGGTTACGCTGCTTAACAACTTTAGCATGAGCACGTCGTACAACCTTGCCGGCGATTCTTTGCGCCTGTCCCCTATTTCATTGCGGGGAGGTATTCCTGTTATAGAAAATAAATTAACAGTAAACGTCGCTGCTCAAATGGATATCTATGCGCTGGACAACAATAACCGCAGGATAGACGAACTTAATATCAATAATGGAGGGAGTTTATTTCGTTTTACCAATGCCAATGTCAGCTTTGGTTATTCCTTTTCGAGTAAAGATTTTTCCAAGGATACCGAAAACAAAGATGAATCTGAAAACGATACTTATAGAAACGGAGGCCGGCCCGATGACCTTTTTGGAAAAGGTACAGATTTGGACGGTGACTTTTATGAAGATGAAGAAGATCCCTTTGATGATGGAGAGGAAAGGGAAGTTAACAGTGAATGGTATAATTATGAAATTCCCTGGGATTTTCGGGTAAACTACACGATGACCTATAACAACAATGCCAGGCAAAATGAAATCACTTCCCATTCAATCATGTTCTCAGGAAACGTAGAACTTTCTCCAAAGTGGGCCATTGGAGCTTCATCTGGTTTCGATGTAAAACTGGGAGGATTTACCTATACCCAGTTACGTTTTGCCAGGGACCTGGAAAGCTGGAGGCTAAACTTTAGCTGGGTGCCGTTTAGCCAGAGAAAATCATGGAATTTCTTTATCGGGATAAAATCTTCAATATTAAGTGATATAAAGTACGAAAAGCGAAGGGACAGGGATAGAAGTTTGTAGGTTGTGAAGGAGTAAAGAAGTGAAGAAGTGAAAGAGTGAAGAAATGAAAGAATTAGAAATTATAATTTTTACTAAAGCTTATAGCGAAAACTTGGTGTAACCTGCGAATTGAAAGGCATGCATGTCTTAAAATAC